>DHSK01000157.1:3205-3634 GCA_002408445.1 Syntrophomonas sp. UBA5288 | reverse complement strand
AATGGAATGAACCCCGTCACCTGTTACATAGGGAGGTTTTCGTTCTGCTACCGCGACGACCCGGTTGCCGACAACTAAAACCCGGTAATCTTTACCCCTGATATATTTTTCCACCATTACACTCCAGGTAAAAGAACAGGCCCAACGATAAGCTGTCCGTACCAGGTTTTCATCACCAATGTTAACCGTAACCCCCCTGCCCTGATTTGCATCTACCGGCTTAATCACAACTGGGTAACCCAGTTTTTCAGCTAAAATAACCGCATCATCCTCCGAATCCACCATGCCGCCCGCCGGAACCGGAATCCCATTTTCCCTTAAAAGTTCCTTGGCCAATTTCTTGTTTTTGGCCAGGTCCACGGCGATACTGCCGGTGCTTCCAGGCAGAGACGCTTCGATAAATTGCATATGTTTACCATAACCCAGCTG
>DHSK01000157.1:0-2869 GCA_002408445.1 Syntrophomonas sp. UBA5288 | reverse complement strand
GGAAGGCTCTTCGATCACCCTGGTTTTGCCAAAATAGACATCATAACCAAGCATACATTGTAATTCCAGGGCCAGGTGTTCCGTTACATGAGATACCAGGGTGCCTTCGTTCAATCTTTCTACAAAACCGCCTTCATAGCCCGGGGAGCAGTAGTGGGTTCTCAACCCCGGGAAATGCCCCAATAATCTATCATTAAAACCTGGGATTTCATTGGTTGGTGTTTCAGCCAGTTCACCAAGGTCAACCACCATTTTAATAACCGGCTTGTGGCTGTATATATTCCTGCTGTTATAATTGCGCATACTAATAATTTCCATTTATATATCCCCCTATGAAATAACTATTTTAATGTATGGTTATAACTTCCCGCCTTTTAAAATCAAATCCGTAACCCCGGGATAAAATATGCAGACTGGCATTGGTGATGGTCAATATCTCGTCCGGTTCCAATTCGGAAACATTAGTGCTTTTTATGGACCGGCCATCAACCACGGTAACCGCGTTGTTTCCTAAGACTTCGAAATATTCCTCAGGATATACTTTGATGGCGGTGTCTTCATCAATACCAATACCTAATATACCGGGATTTTCGGCAATACCGCATAACAGGCGGCCTAATCTCCCCCGCTGATCAAAATGCTGATCAATTATTACTCCCTCCAGGAACCTCAGACCCGGAGCCATTTTCAAGGTGCATTTCCGGGCCGCATCATTGCTGTTCCCTTCCACGATCATAGTACTGCACATGACGGAAGCACCGGCACTGGTACCGACCACCGCCGTTCCGTGATGGAATGAATCGTGCAAAGCCTCGTATACTCTGGTTCCTCCGAGAATGCTGGTAATTCTTAATTGGTCCCCCCCGGTAAAAAAGAACCCGGTGACATCTCTAATCCGGCGAATATTATCTTCATGATTAGCTTCATCCCGAGTATTGATATTTATAATTTCTGTTTCCCTTACTCCCAGACGCAAAAAAACATCCCGATATTCTTCCCCCACCTCTTCCGGCTGCTGGGTGGCGGTGGTTATGATACCCACCCGGGCCTCATCTCCCCCAATGATATCTACTACTTCCTGCAGGATTCTGCTGTCGCCGTATTTATCTTCGGCCCCGCCGATGATCACTAAATTGCCCTTGCTGTGTTGTCCCATCATTTCCTCCTAATTATTTTGTTCAAATAAGTTATTTTTCGAATTTTCCTTTTTTAACCGCTTTTTGTTCCACTACTGCCACTTCGCCTTTAGCCAATAAATGATAGATACTGAGATCATCTTGTTTTAAGACCAGAATATCTGCATCGCTGCCCGGTAAAAGACATCCTTTGCGCGGGTATAATTTTAATACCCGGGCCGGATTTAGAGTTGCCGTCTTTATTACGGTACCAAAGTCTAATTTATGCTCCAAAACACACTCTCTAAGATCCTGCAACAGTTGATCCATACGGCTGATTCCCGCAGCGTTGGGAGCACTTCCATTCCCGTCCGAGGACACTGTTACCCGGTCCAGGTTAATGCCTTGGGCAACAAGGGTGGAAATAGATTTTGCCACACTGTAGCCGGCCGTCTCACCGGCGGTTAAATCGATGTTACCGCCCCTTTGCAATAAATCTATCCCTTGTTCGAATAGTTTTTGATTGCGATTGATATGAGTAGGTACAAACATGTTAATCGGAAAATCGGACTCATCTATTAATCGAAATAGGGATTCCAGCCCCTCCTGACCATCACCTACATGCAGATGCAGGATACCGGCCTTAGCCCCCAGCATCCCGCCGGCATTAGTTTCTGAAGCCAATGTGCGCAAATCCTGTAAGGTGGGATGGTTGGAGCGATAATCGGATATGGCGATTTCACCGACCCCAATGACTTTATCCAGCAGCGCCAGATCAGAGAGCACCCGCCCGGTCAAGGTTTCGGTAGGACTTCCATAACTGCCGGTATAAATGTAGGTAGTAATGCCTTCAGCTTCCAAACCCCGGGCTTTTGCCAATAGCCCCGCAATATTGCGGGTAATACTGTCAAAGCCCAGAACCCCGACCACAGTCGTCACTCCAGCCTCAACCACTTCACTAAACATAATCTCCGGTATCCGGCTGACTGGACCCTGCTCCCCTCCGCCACCGATGATATGAACATGCTGGTCAATGATTCCCGGGCAGACCAGGCAATCCCGGCAATCTATTACTTCCACGTCCCATAGATTTTCCGGCCGGATTTCGTCCTTGATGTCACATATTCTGTCATACGCGATCAATATATCCTGGATGCCTGCATGGTCGGGGGCAAAACAATACCCGTTTTTTAATAGTTTAAACACTGTTCCTCCTAATAAGTTCTTTCCATATCATTTTGCCCAGCCTGAATTATATGATTCTTGTTCACATTTGCAGCTTTTTCCATGTTTTCTAAATTTCTTAAAGGATATGGATTCCAGAAAAACAAGACCGGGATTTAAACTCCCGGTCCAAAGAGTATCAAAAAAGGCTTCACATCCATTTCGTAATTGGGGTGTTAAAAGTCAAATCACCGTTTTAGGTTTGGCATAATGAAATGAATTTTTCCCGGCATAGGCGGGGATATCTACCTGATCTGCTTTTTGGATTTCGATCTTATTGCCAATAAATAACAATGACTGTATTTCTCCTCCTTTTAGGTTTAATGAACTTTCCAGTATTTTGGCATTTCCGATAGCTTTGATTTCAAATGGCGATGTTATGGGGTTCCGGTTTACAATGATGCTTGATCCCTGATGACTGATTCCGCTGATAGCCACAATGCGTTCATCATTAATACTGATAGCCTCTGCTCCTGCAGCATTTAATTCATTAATTATGGTCAATATATTCCAATACTGTAACATATGAT
>DHSK01000175.1 GCA_002408445.1 Syntrophomonas sp. UBA5288 | reverse complement strand
CTCAACTATATAGAAGGAGTGGTAAATATGAGAAGAGCAATGACATTTTTTCTGGTTCTACTGTTATTACTGTGTACTCCCGCCTTTGCGGCAGCTGAACCGGCTACCGGGGATTTTGCGGATATCCAGGGGCATTGGGCCGAGGGTGAAATCAGGACGGCCTGCAATCTGGGCCTGATGAGCGGGGTTGGAACTACTGCCCAGAGATTTAAAATATTTAACCCGGAGGCTGCGGTCAGCCGGGCAGAGCTGGTGTCCGTACTGGAGCGAACCTTCCAACTGGATTACGGGAATATAAGATTTATCAAGGAACCGGTGGCCAGTGACTACTATCAGGATGTAGAAGATAAAGCATGGTATTCCGGTGCTCTGGTTCTATGTGCTATAAATGGGATTTTAGATAATGATGTTGATTTTAAACCCGGAGAGCCGGTAAGCCGGATAGAAGTTGCGCGTACTATATGTCGTTCATTTACAGCCAAAAACATCATTGTGCCTATGACAAAAATGATGCCTATTTATGCAGATACCGGCAGTCTTACGGATGAGGACCGCAATGCGGTTATTTTCGTCAGCAATACCGGCATAATGAAGGGCGACGGAGGTAATTTCCGGCCCGGAGAGCCGGTTAAACGGGCGGAATTGGCCCGGGTCTTGAATCGCTGTGCCCAGCTCATAGCGCTTAACCAGAATTCCAATGGTCAGGAATACACGGTTCCGGTCGGGCAAACCTTTATTCTGTTTCTGAACAGCAATCCCTCCACCGGTTATCAGTGGAATAAAGACTCCTGGGATGAAGAAGTTGTGTCATTGACCAGCCGTAATTTCGAGGCCGGTGGTAATAAGGCCCTGGTAGGGCAGGAGGGTAAGGAAGGCTTTGTCTTTAAGGCCCTTAAGACCGGCAGCACAGAAATCAAGCTGAATTATGCCAGACCCTGGGAGAGTGTTCAGCCTGAGGAAACCTATAATTTAAAGGTTAAAGTGGTAGCACCCCAGAGTGAAAGTGCTGAGGTGCAAATGAGTTTAAAACCGGTAAAAAGCAAAAACGATCTGGTTGATGTGGAACTCAATATTCCCCAAATAGAGGGGCTTAAAAATGAGCAGGTGCAGTCAGCTATCAACCGGCACTTTATGGAAGATGCCAATGCGCTGAAAGATGACCTGGAAGCTGAGGCGGATGAGGCTAAGAGAGGTTCTGAGCAGAGCGGGTATACTTTTCAGCCTTACGGGCTATGGAGCATATGTGAGAAATACTGTGAGAATGGCGATATATTAAGCCTTTATGTGGATTACTACACCTATACCGGCGGAGCACACGGTTCCACCGAGCGGCGGGCTTATAATTATGACCTGCAAACGGGAGAAAGATTAGAGCTAAAGGATTTGTTTAAAATGGGTTATGATTATAAGGCTGCTTTAAATGAGCAGGTCAAAGCCAGGATAGCTGCCCGGCCGGAAAACTATTTCGATGGCGACATGGGCTTTCAGGGCATTAACGAAAGTAACTTTTACCTCGAAAATAACATTCTGATGCTTTATTTTGACGAGTACGAAATAGCACCTTATGCAGTCGGCATTCCCCAGTTCAAACTGCCGCTGAATCTATTCGGGAATAATTTAAAAGACGAATATTAGAATAAAACGTGAAGAATGGGATGGTTCTCAGCTTAGGTGCAAGAAGAACCGTCCTTTTTTCTGCCTGAGAGCCAGAATTTCATTCTTCGTGATAATTAAAAAGAACCGATACTTTAAGAGACAGGTAATTGGAGATCAGACCGGCTATCAAAAATAGTCCCGGTAAAAAAGCCAGACCCTGCCACCATACTGTGTTTCCTGGTAAAACCAGGAGAAAGAGCAGGCAAAACGGCCAGAGTATGATATAAAAACTAATTTTAATGCTCTGCTGTATATCATTCCATTGCATAGGCAGCATCCGCAAAAATAAGTCCTGGCTATGTTCCTTCCAATAAAGCTGTAACATTCCTCCCATACCCAGTAGTACAGCAATCATAAAAACAGACTTGGCTCCAAAAGGCACATTTTGTAACAAAACTACCACGGCCAATGCGTAAAACTGTCCAAAATCCTGCCATAGCTGTTTTTTGCGGATGAAGTACTTAACAAAGAAATAGGTGAATACCCGGGACGGGCGAAAAGCGATTCCCATACGGCCTTTTCCTATATGTATCTGCTTGCTCCTGCCCTGCTTTTCAACCTGAGCAGCGTTTCCCAGGAAAAGGCGCATTTTGTCAATATCCTGGTTTTCCTCTTCTGCTACTACCGCGTCCCAATCGCAAACCTTGAATTTACAATTAATAAGAGCCGTCAGGGCGATGGCGATAACTAGGGCAAATACTAAAGAAATAATGGTAGAGTTCCCCAGCATATAAGGCTCAATAATCCGGTACCAGCCCCACAATAGCACTACAAACATCCCCACACTATACAGCCGGAAGAACCAGCGCCCCAGATGCTGGACAAGATGCCAGTTGATCTGTAGTACAATGGCTTTAAATATCAGTATTCCAAAAGCTATCAGTAACCAGGCATGTATATTCACACTTTGGACATGATAAAAAAAAGGATAGGCAAAAAAGAGCGCCAATAACAGGGGAACTGATTTTAAAAAAGTGCTTAAAATTTGTCCATAGGCCATGAGCTTCCTGAATTGTTGCCGGTAAGGATAAATCAGCACCAGGTCGCTTCTGTCCAAATAGGTTCTGAGAATACCCCGGGTCACCAGCAAGGCGATTAGGGCTGCCCACATACCGTGAAAATCAGTCCGGTACCAGTTGGGAAGGGCTTGCAGCCATTCAGAATAGGTACACCCAATAAGAATTAAGGCGGGAACCACAATATAGAGTGCCACCCAAAAATCGAGGGTTAGCATTAATAATTCCTTGCCAACCCGCCAGCGGCCTTGTAAGCGGCGTTTAAACAGCCATGCACTGATACCCAAAATTGCTCTCACCTTCTTAGTAAATGCGTAAATACAGTAAAAAGATCGGCATTTTTCATACCTGCTTGTTGCTGCAATTGCTGTAAGCTGCCTTCAGCGACCTGACGCCCATTTTTTATTAGAATCAGCCGGTCACAAACCCGTTCCGCAATATCTAATACATGAGTGCTGAGCAAAAGACCGGCTCCCCGTGCTTTCTCATTTTCAAACCACTCCAGCAGTTCATTTATAGCAAAAGGGTCCAGTCCATTAAAGGGTTCATCCACCAGATACAGGGCAGGCTGTACCAGGTAAGCGCACATTATCATTACTTTTTGCCGCATGCCTTTGGAAAAGCCGCCAGGTAATGAATATTTAGCCTGATCCATGTCAAAGTGGCGAAGCAGCCAGTCTGCTCGTTGTTCAAATTCGGCATGGTCCATACCATATGCCATACTTGTAACTTCGAGATGTTCCCACAGAGTGAGCTCGGCATAGAGAGCTGGTAGTTCCGGTATATAGGCATAACCGCCGCTTGGCCTGGGAGGTAGAATCACCTCACCACGAAACTGTTCAATTAAACCCAGGATAGCTTTTAGCGTGGTTGACTTTCCTGCACCATTAGGGCCTATAATACCTATAACTTCACCAGGCATTATTTGCAGGGAAAGGTCAGATATTACAGGTTTATTTTTGCTATATCCGGCTTCAAGCCCCACCACTTTTAAAAGACAATTAGAGCTGTCTGAAGTTAGTTTAGCATTGGTGGCAGTATAGCCTTTATTTTCACGGTGCAATGGTTTCAAGTTATAATCTCCTTAAAGATGATAAGGGGCATTTAGATTGTTTTTTTAAAATTTATGTCGCGAAAACATTGATTTTTATATTATACTATAAACAGCTTTTGCGGGCCGTAATGAAATTACTACTACTATGCAGTATAAATTCTAATGTAAGAAGTGATGTTATTTTTTGTACGGAACTCTGCTTAATGATATTGTAATAATCTTTATTCTTGCTGTTGCGGTACTGTACTTGTTCAACCGCTTACGCATTCCTTCCATTGTTGGCTTTCTGATCACCGGTATACTGGCCGGCCCTCATGGTTTAGCCCTGGTCACCTCTGTAGACCAGGTTGAAGTTATTGCAGAAGTAGGGGTAATTTTCCTTCTTTTCAGTATTGGTATGGAGTTTTCCTTCAAAGAGCTGATGGAGATCCGCAAAACAGTATTACTGGGCGGCGCCGTTCAGGTTACTTTATGTATTCTTTTAAGTACTATAATTGCTATGGGTCTGAAGATGAGCTGGCAGAGCGCTGTTTTTATCGGATGTCTGGTATCTTTGAGCAGTACGGCGATTGTACTTAAGCAACTGGGAGAAAGGGCTGAACTGGCTACTCCGCATGGCAAAATTGACCTGGGGATTCTTGTTTTTCAGGATATTGTTGCGGTACCTATGATGCTCTTTACGCCTGTACTGGCCGGGCAACTGGGGCAGCCGGTCAGCATGGTCCTGCTTAAGACGGCTGCTGTCATTGTATTGGTGCTTATCCTGGCTACTTATGTGATCCCGCCTTTCCTCTACCAGGTTACACGTACGCAAAATCGTGAACTCTTTTTGTTAAGCATTATTGCTATCTGTTTTTCGGTTGCCTTTCTAACCAATGGGGCCGGATTGTCATTGGCTTTGGGAGCTTTTCTGGCCGGTCTCATTATTGGAGAATCGGAATACAGCTATCAGGCCTTGAGTAATATTCTGCCTTTCATAGATACCTTTACCAGCGTGTTCTTTTTATCTATCGGTATGCTGCTCGATACTTCAGTGATAGTTCACCATTGGCAGCTACTTCTTCTTTGTACCGGATTACTGGTCCTCATCAAAGCTCTGGCGGCTATGATTGCTGCCATAGTCCTGGGCTATCCTTTGCGAACCGCTATCCTGGTAGGATTTGGCCTGTGTCAGGTCGGAGAGTTTTCCTTCATTCTGGCGCAGAGCGGCATGAATTATCATTTGATGAGTGACCTGCTATACCAGGGTTTCTTATCTGCCTCAATACTCACCATGATGCTAACCCCATTTTTTATGATCCTGGCGCCCCGTATTGCCCATCGTCTTAACGCCTTGCCTTTGCCAGGCGGACTATCAAAGGAGCAGATTGCGGAGTGCGAGTCTATTGATGAAGATTTGGATCAACACCTCCTGATCGTAGGTTATGGTGTAAATGGGCGTAATATTGCCAGAGCTGCGCAAGCAGCAGGGATTTCCTATCTGATTCTGGAGATTAATACGGATACCGTAAGAGCCGAAAAAGAAGCCGGCCAACCTATTTTTTTCGGTGATGCCACTCAGGATGTAGTACTGACCAATGCCGGAATTGAACGCGCTAAAATGATGGTGGTCGCTATTCATGATGCCGCAGCGACCAGGCGGATTACAGCCACCGCCCGACGCTTAAATCCCGAGTTGCATATTTTGGTCAGAACCCGCTTTGTGGCCGATGTAGAAGATCTGGAGTTGCTGGGGGCAAATGAGGTTATTCCCGAAGAATACGAAACCTCAATTGAGATCTTTTCCCGGGTTTTGACTCGTTATCTGGTACCACGGGATCAGATTGAGCATTATGTGGAAAAGGTACGCAGGGAAGATTATGAAATGTTTAGAAACCTGAGACGCCCGATTGTTGATATCCAATCTCTTAACCGGATGCATCTGGAGGGAATGGATGTGTGTGCGGTTTTGGTAGATGAAGGTGCCCGGGCTGCCGGCCAGGCTATTGAAGCGATAGGGCTGCGCAAGAAGTTCGGAGTGACTGTTCTGACTATTCAGCGTGCCGGTCAGATGATACCGAATCCGG
>DHSK01000174.1:4124-4804 GCA_002408445.1 Syntrophomonas sp. UBA5288 | reverse complement strand
CTGATTGCCAAGAGCCAATATGCTCATCAGGCCATGTTCAAACAGCAGAAGCAAGGTATGGTTCGGCGCTGCTATCAGGCCCTGGTGGAAGGGGTGGTGCAGGAAGAGCACGGGTGTATAGATTTGCCGATTGGTCCGGCCCGACCGGGCAGTGCTGCTCGAAGGACGGTTGATACCGCTGGCAAACCAGCTGTAACGCATTTTGAAGTTATTAAAAGATATCACGCTTTTACTTTGCTTGGTCTTCGATTGGAAACGGGACGCACCCATCAAATCCGTGTCCATATGAGCTATTGGGGATACCCTATTTACGGAGATTCAGTCTATGGACAGTCATCTTCGCATATAAGTCATCAAGCCCTTCATGCCGGCCGGATATCCTTTTTGCAGCCCCGCACCCTTTCCCCATTGCATTTTGAGGTTCCTTTGCCCACCGATATGCTAAATTTGTTAGCCCGGTTATATTAACACCCCACCCCTGCAATTGTT
Organism: Syntrophomonas sp. UBA5288; assembly: GCA_002408445.1. Taxonomy (GTDB): domain Bacteria; phylum Bacillota; class Syntrophomonadia; order Syntrophomonadales; family Syntrophomonadaceae; genus UBA4851. The sequence continues at coordinate 4,315 of DHSK01000174.1, read as the reverse complement.
AATTATAAAACTACTTTTTTTATTGGTGTTATTAAATAGGATAATTCCTTCATGCATATTTTTATAGCTTATATGCACATCATACTATTAGAAGTTAAGAGATATTTGCTATAAAAAAAGGAGGTTATAACATGATAGGTGCTATAGTTAGATTTGTAGTATCCGCTATAGTATTATTGCTCATCGGTATG
>DHSK01000174.1:0-3862 GCA_002408445.1 Syntrophomonas sp. UBA5288 | reverse complement strand
CTGGTAGGCTTTATAACTGCAGCAGTAGTTATATACCTGGCTCAGTTTATCGTTCCGTCTTATTTAAGTGTGACTCTATTAGGCAGCTTGCTCACCGCTTTGGTGGTTGGTATTGTTGATGCATTTATACCCACAACTATCAGATAATCTCACACTAAATTCAGCCCACCGCCGGTGGGCTATATATTTTTTCTGAGTAATAGAGGGCAGAGGTGGGGAGATACGATATCTTAATAATTGCTGTGAATTTTCTTTCTTGGTATTGCTATTATAAAGCAATTATATGTAAAATAAGATATATTAATGTAGATAAAGCATGGCATAATAGGAGGAAGAAATGTTTGCATTTATTGGTAATATTGGCCCGTGGGAATTAATCTTAATACTGGCGATTGCCCTTATCGTCGTAGGTCCGGGAAAGCTGCCGGAAGTTGCGAAATCTATGGGAAAGGCTATGAATGAATTCAAGAAGGGTACCAACGAGGTTAAACGTGATCTGGAAAACGTTATGCGCTATGACGACGAACCCTCCAAAAAGGTTGCCGAAGTGAAGAAAGACGTAGCTGACGATGCGGAAAAGACTGAAACTATAGCAGAAGAAAAAGCCCCGGAAAAATAATTGGATTGTAAGTTGGTGACAAACCAGTAGTAAAGTGCTAAACTGTAAAAGCGCACCCAAAATAATAAATAAACTCTTATCCAGAGAGGTGGAGGGATGGGCCCGATGAAACCCGGCAACCGCCGTTTACGGTATGGTGCCAATTCCTACAGGAATGATTTCCTGGAAGATGAGAGGGAGTAGCTTATATTACCCTCTATTAAAGAGGGTTTTTTTTATACCGTTTTTTATCCCCTGACGAAGGGTACCTAAGTACAGTTGGACCGTAAGCCGTCCAATCGCAATGAATCAGGCGTTTCCCTGATAAAAACTTTTTTATCAGATGGGTAAAATATCTATCATCCAGTAAAGGGAGTGGTGCTGTGTCTATTAATATAGACCTGATGATGCTTAAACAAAGAATTTTTATACTCGATGGCGCCATGGGAACCATGCTCCAGCAGCAAGGAATGCAACCCGGGGAATGCCCTGAGATGTTTGGAATAAATCATGCGTCAGTGCTTGGCGATATTCATCGCCAGTATATTGAAGCTGGTGCAGATATCATAGAGACCAATACTTTCGGAGCGAACCGCTATAAGCTGGCTGAATATGGTTTAGGCGACCGGGTGGAAGAAGTAAATCTGGCTGCCGTTAATATTGCCAGACAAAGTGCGGGATCCAGAGCACTGGTAGCGGTATCCATCGGACCAACCGGCAAAATGCTGAAACCGGTGGGCGAACTCGATTTTGATGATATGTTCACAGCTTTTGCGGAGCAGATGGTGGCTGGTGAGAAAGCGGGGGCAGATCTGATTTCCATAGAAACTATGAGTGACATCGGTGAAATGAGGGCCGCACTGGCAGCAGCCCGACATTGTACCCGCCTTCCGGTTATTGCTCATATGACCTATGAAAACAGCGGGCGTACCATGATGGGGACTGACCCCATAACGGCCCTGGTGATAATGGAAGCCTTCCAGCCTCTGGCCATAGGGGCCAATTGCTCCGGGGGAGCCGGTGAATTACTGCCGGTCATTGCTATGATGAACCAATATACCAGTTGCTATCTGTCCGTTGAGCCCAATGCCGGATTGCCCCGGCTGGTCGGAACAGATACGGTTTTTCCTGATTCACCGGAGAATATGGCGGAATATGCTCTGAAGCTCAGAGATGCCGGAGCCAACATTATCGGAGGATGCTGTGGAACTACACCTGCCCATATTCAGGCCATGTCGTCGGTATTAAAAGGACTTGCGCCGGCCCAGCGTACCGGACGGAAAATCTTTGCGCTGGCCTCGCGCAGCCGGCATGTGATTCTGGGTAATACTCAACCCCTGGCTTTTATCGGGGAACGCATTAATCCAACCGCCAGGAAAAAGTTGGCCCAGGATATCAAAGAAGGCCATATGCAGGTTGTGGTTGAAGAAGCTCGCAAACAGGCCGCCTGCGGTGCGCCGGTCCTGGATGTTAACATGGGAGTTCCGGGTATAGATGAGCCTCGAGCGATGCAGCAGGCCATCGCAGATATTCAAACTGCGATCGATATACCGGTTTCCATTGATTCGACCAATCCACAGGCGGTTGAGGAAGGTTTGAAAAACTTTGTGGGACGGGCGTTGATTAATTCCACCACCGGCGAGGATAAACAGCTGGACCTTATACTGCCGCTGGCCCGCAAGTATGGAGCAGCCGTTTTAGGGTTATGTCTGAATGAAAATGGAATTCCGGAGCGGGCTGAAGACAGGGTGGCCATCGCCCGCCATATTTATAAGCGGGCCCAAGAACATGGCTTAAGGGATGAGGATATATACATTGACTGCCTGGTTAAAACCGCCAGTGCCGAACAGTCCCAGGTAATGGAGACGATTAAGGCTCTCAGCACGGTCAAAAATGAACTGCAACTGGGGACGGTACTGGGAGTAAGCAATGTATCCCATGGCTTGCCGGCGCGGGAAATAATCAATTCCGCTTATCTGGCCATGGCCTTTGCCGCCGGATTGGATTTACCTATATTGAACCCATTTGACCAGCGCATGATGGACATTATCCGGGCTGCCGGCGTACTGCTCAACCGGGATAATCACTGTAACGAATTCATTAACTATTACCGGGATTACAAGGCGGCCGTAAGTGTACCGCATCCGATATGTGAGCAATGTAATATTCCGGGGCTGCTTAAGAATAGTAAGGTTGAATCAGCCGGCGGCGAAAAAAACATAACCGCTCCCGCCGCGGCACCAGATCAGCAGGCTGAGGATTATAAGGCTCTGAAGCAGGCGGTGCTGCAAGGTAACCGTGACGGGATAACCAGCCTGATACAAAACGCTCTTAAGGAGGGCAGGAAGCCTTTGGAGATAGTGAACCAGGCGCTCATACCGGGCATCGAAGAAGCCGGAGAGTTGTATGACCGGAAAAAATATTTTTTACCTCAGCTCATGATGGCGGCGGAAACGATGAAAAAGGCCTTTGCGGAAATAAAACCTTATTTACAAGAAGGTACCGGCGATAATAGCGGAGTCATTGTTATAGCTACGGTCGAGGGCGACATCCATGATATTGGGAAAAACATTGTTTCGGTAATGCTGGAGAACTATGGTTTTAAAGTAATCGACCTGGGTAAAGATGTCCCGGCAGCAGTTATTCTGGACCGGGCTGAGCAGGAAAAGGCTAATATAATCGGCCTCAGTGCTTTAATGACCACTACCATGCCTCGCATGAAGGAGGTTATTGAAGGTGTCAAACAACGGGGCCTGAAATGTCAGGTAATGGTCGGAGGTGCAGTCCTTAATCAGGAATATGCCGATAATATCGGAGCTGATGCTTATTCCGAGGATGCCCGGGAGGCCATACTGGTAGCCCGGAGACTCATGGGCAAGTTCCTATAATTCCCTGGAAAATTAGAAAAAGCTTAACTTTCTAAAGATAACGATACCTTTAATTGAGTAGAGAAGGGGAGGAAAATTGAATGGCAGTTCAAAAAACTTATGAAGAAATAAATGAAAAGATAAAAAAAGGCCAGGCGGTAGTCGTCACTGCTGAAGAAATAATAGATATTGTGGCCGAAAAAGGCTATGAACAGGCAGCCCGGGAGGTCGATGTGGTAACTACCGGTACCTTTGGACCGATGTGCTCCTCCGGTGCCTTTATCAACTTCGGACACGCCAATCCTCGTATCAAGATGAGTAAAGTATGGCTTAACGGGGTAGAGGCATATGCCGGCGTTGCTGCGGTGGATGCCTATATAGGCGCGGGCCAGCTGCC
>DHSK01000150.1 GCA_002408445.1 Syntrophomonas sp. UBA5288 | reverse complement strand
TGGACAGTTTTTCCCTTGTTATTGGAAGAAGATCGCTCCATAGAGTTCACCTCCTTCCTGTTCCAAATGGGGGGGGGGAGTTAAACTTGTCCCTATTTCCCTTTCACTCTTTATCCCAACCAGCAAGGGCTGTTTGTTGCGTTTTTCAGATGGCACTTGGCAAAAAGGCACAAAAAAGCCCGACTGAAAAATATCCAGTCGGGCAGAAGCATGGGCGCAATAAGGCCCTTTACGAATTAAGCTTTTTTTGAACAGTCAAATGTCATCAGATGATGTCGAGAGAGAGCAAGCAGCACGGCGGCAACCTCCTAATGCCACCGTGTCCTTTAAAGGGAAAACTTAAAACCTTCCGCAATCCTATTTTTAAAAATGAAAACGGCGGCTTTGAATTCTTATTTCAAAACCGCCGTTTGGCATTTGTTCGTTACTCCGTTAATTATTCTACCGCCGAAACAACGGTTTTTGGTTTTCAAGAAGCTAACCAGAGAAAATACAATCCTAATAATTTAAAAATCCGGTTTAATAAGCCTGAACTTTTGATGCTTATTGACGGAGCTAAGTAAAAAGGTCTCTCATTATGTAAAGACAATTAATGGAATATTTTGCAACATATATATAAATATTTTTACTTTTTTATAAATATCTTTGGACCGGATGAATCAGGTTATCTTTTAATAAACACCGGTATCGTTTTACGGAGGCCGCTTATTCGGTACGGGGTTTTTCAGGACCTATAAGGGAGTACCTCTGGCTTTTTGCGACAGCCTGGGTGCTATGGTTGTAGCCATCACCGGGAAAAGCGGAGCCGGAAAGACAATCTTATAATGGGGTTATTGGAGAAAGCTGACCGGGGGAGGCCAGGCTGTTCGAGGAATTAGCTCCCCGGATCGGTTCGCGCAAAGCTAACCGGCTACTTCGCACCGGTTGTCCTATCTTTTTCAAAACTGTGCCTTGATCGATGATGCGAGTGTCGATTACAACCTTGAAATTCCTCTGATTACGCTAAAAAAGGTAAAAAACAAAACAGGAGAGGAAAAGAGCCGTTTTGGAGCAGGTAGGGTTGGATTTTCCGCTTAAGCAATAAATCTACGAATTATCCGGAGGGGAACAGCAAGGGGTAGATATTGCCAGGATACTTTTAAATCAAACGACCAAAATTATTGTTCTACGGGAGGTTCAAGAAGAGCAAAAGCAGTATGAAGTACCTCCTAATGGTACTGATGGGCAGATTAAAAGTGCAACGATTTATGTATTTAAAACCAGAAGCCCAGCCGGGAGGGTGGCAAAATGTAAGATATTAAATAAACCAGGGGGGATGTCCCTCCCTGGTTTATGAACAATACCGCATTTAATTTTAGGATTATTCCGGGAACGGAGAAGCATGTACGGTATTTAAGTCGGGAACACCTTGCGGAGCTGTGAAAACGAAATTCTCTTTTGAAATTTCCTGGTTAAAAACGACATCTTCAAGTATAAAACTTTCCGATTTTTGACCATTATGGTAGATATCACTGCCTAAGATGACTCCCGTTTGGGAGTCAATCCAATAGACCCGCTTATCTCCCAATTTATCTTTGGCTGCTTCCGCAGGAAAGATATCCAGCCTTAAAGCTTCTCGCCCGGCAATTTTTTCAACTTCGCCTATGGATACCTGTGAGTTTAGCATCCAATTTTGCGCTAGAAGCTCGGGATGTACGACAAGCTCGACATCTCCACCACTGGGAATTCGGGTACCGTTTTCATAGACAGATACTGCGTTTTCCGGTGCTTCAGCCGGCATCTTTTTGGGATCAGGAGAGATATAGGTATCTCTCACAAAATACCAGTTGCGTCCCTCATCGTAGGTAAAAGTCTGCTTACCGTCACTAATCTCTTGCGTAATGTATTGCTTTTCTCCCTCCATTCCGCTGGTCATCATCATGTTAACCATTGGAACAGGTCTTTGCACCACCTTAACCGAAGCGTTGGTGAGATGCTTTTTCCCATCGATAAGTTCCCATTTATTAAATTTGAAGCTTACGGAATCGTAATTTTGATAACTATTAAGCAGCACGGCTTTTATCTTGCTAATATCAGAATTAGAACTCAATGTTGTTGTATCTGCTGATACATGATTTTCAATTTGATCGGCGGCTTGAATAGGCACTCCTTTATTACCGCCTATGATAGCACCCAAACCAATCAGCAGAAAAAGAAGCCCGATGGCTAATTTCGCAGGCCATTTCCAATTTTTTATTTTGGTAACCATACTAAAAAACACCTCCTCTAAAATACAAATCTCATTTCGTCAAACCCTACATATCTCGTATTAGATGATACCCCCGGGGTAAAATCGTCAAAGTCGACACGCACAGTGTGGCTTGGTACAATGGAAAAATAACCGAGGTTTACCCATTGATCTGCATAGGATGCTTGATTAACCAAACTGCTAGCTATTATGGAATTATTATCCCAAATGTAATATCTTTGATTTACATCGGCATAATTTCGAGGAATATATGCGTAAATGTAACAACCTCCGGACACATTATAGATTGACCAAGCACCACCTTCACTAGTCGTTGAGCTGTTGTTCCAGGTCCATACCATGGGGGGACTATAACCAATCGGCTGACCATCTCGGCCAGTGCTTTGGGAATGCCATTCTGATCCACTTTGGCTCCAGCCACTACCACCATTATATATAATAGTGGTTGCTGCCAGAACCGGTAGTGATGCACAAAGAATAATTGTTATGATCAGAAAAGCTAATGTCAATCCTTTTGATTTGCCTTTCATAAGCTTACCTCCCTCAATATAACTTTTCAAGTAGACTCAAATTTGTGCTTGCCACATACATAAAAGTTCCTGCCTTTTTATGTTCCCGATAGCACTTCAAGCAAATCGGCCAATTGATGATCAGGGGGAGCACGAAAGAATAGGTGTGAAGGCATTAACGTATGGGCTTCTATTGATATGACGGAATTTAGATTTTTGATATTCAATTTAATCACCTCCCTTCGATTTTATTTATCTTAAGCAAAATCATATTGGCTTTTGCTTAAAACCAAACTGACTTCTATTGTCTCCGCGATTCAGGAAAACACCTGTTTTGAACGGAACGTTAGCACTTCTTGTCCAACTTATACTGCAAATGGCATAGCCAATATTTCCCTTTCCAAGAATTTCTTATCTATAAAGACAACTTAAAATCATTTTTGCAACATTATTTTTAGAATCTTTTAGAAAAAATTTTTATCAGCCCCCCGCTTTAAAAATATTAGGGATTTATTTATTTTTTTGTAAGTTTTCTATTTAAATGCTTGTATAATTCATTACAAAGGATGTGATGATAATGATCATGCTGATGATCACCGCCCTGGAGAGCGAAGAAGATAAGGCCTTTATGCTGAATTTATATAAGAATTATTACGCTCTGGTTCGGAAAACCGTTTACAATATCACCCGCGATAAGCACCAGGCGGAGGATTTGGCCAATGATACGTTCATCAAGTTAATTGATAAAATTTCTTCAATTCGCACGCTGGAAAGTTGCAGTTTGGCTGCCTATGTTGTCTATACTTCCAGGAGCGTTGCCATCAACTTCATAAAACGCCGAGATGTGCAGCAAAAACACCTGTATTTTGGAGAAGATGCGGATCTGGCCGAAAAGATCCCCAGCCTGACAGACAACATAATAGAGGAAAGGATCGTACATCAGGAAGAAATAAACGAGTTGAAGGACGCCATATTAAAGCTGCCGGAAAAGCAGAAAGAGCTGTTGTATTTCAAATACATCTTGGAATTGCATGACCGTGAGATCGCGAATATTTTGAACATAGCCCCGGGCAGTGTCCGGCAGTATCTGACCCGAGCCCGGCGAGAAGCCAAAGAGCTTATAGAAAAGGAGATGAATCAGCGTGCCGAATCATAACCCGGAACAAGTCCGGAAAAAACTTTATGATGAATATGAGGATAGTCTGTTCAAATTGGTCATGCATGACGTTGCGCAGAAAGAAGGCCAGCTCTTCCTAGAGGAAGCAGAAAAGCTGAGAAACGATCCAGAATTTCAGCCTTCCCAGCAGGCAATCCAAAAATTCAGTAAGCAAGTGGACGCCCATTTTAAAAAAACCAAGTCTCATGCCAGAAGGCGTCGCGTCGGGCAGGCCTTAAACAAAGCGGCGATAGCCATGCTGATCATGTTGGTTATCCTAGGCGCTAGCGTGATGACCGTGCAGGCGGTTCGGGTCAGGGTGCTGAATTTTCTCATGAATATTCAGCAGGAATATACGTCTTTTCAGTTGAAGGACAGCGGCAGCGGTTCAGAAGACGACGGTACAACCATCGACTGGCATCAAACTTATGTGCCGACCTATATACCGGACGGCTATGAAGTAAGTGCTACGTCTCAAAACGGAAACTACAAAAAAATTGAATTCACAAATTCGCAGGGTTCATTGCTTACTTATATGGAATTAGGCGAAGGCAACAAGTCCCAACTAGATACGGAGGAAGCCTCCGTCTTTGAAACAATCAATATCAACGGACATGAGGGAACAATGGTGGTGAAAAACTCTCTGGCAACCGTTATTTGGTCCATGGATGAGCGCATGTTCATGATTCGGGGACAGATAGAGAAAAACATAGCCATAAAGATGGCCGAAGGAGTGAAATATATAGATTAAAAAAATATTTTAAAAAAACAGGAAAATTTTGTTGCAAAAAACCTCCTTGGTTGTCTTTACTATTGAAGATATTTTTAAGGAGGTTTTTATTTATGAAAAAATTTATCTGCATGGGGATTCTTGTCCTGATGGCCGTCTTTTCCGCCGTTCCGGCTTACGCGGCGGCTGAAGTGGTCCAAGACGCGAGAACGCAAGGTGTGATAACGCCTCAATACACCTATATTTCGTTGTTAAATGCTGGTCTATCGATTAATTCGTCGGGGAAAGCCAACTGTATAGGGCTTGCTTCAGCATATGATGCTTCGCACACCACCAAGCTGACCGTCGAATTACAAAAATCCAGCGCCAGCGGCTGGAGTACCATCAAGTCATGGTCCGCGTCATCGACCGGGACCTACGTTGCTGATGTATATGAGGATTATTACGTTGTCTACGGCACCTATCGAGTATGCGCTACCGCTAAAGTTTATAACGCTTCCGGAACTCTGTTGGAAAATAAATCAGCATATTCGGATACGGTAACCTATTGAAATCGCTTGCTAGGAAATTGGTTCGTATGAACAAATAACGATTGATATTATCCTTGTTTCATATAAGTTCAAGGTAGGCTCTTTGGGGGATATTTACTCCCGGTTGCCTATATGGAGAAGGGAGGGAGAAAAAAACGCAATTATTCCGAAGGAGGTGATTGAATTTTAAAAATAAAAGACACCCCCAATAAACAGAACTTTACAAGGAACTGTTTTCAGTTAGAATTTTTAAACGAGGTGGGGTAATTGTATCCTAAGGCTTCACTTCTTCCATTGGGAAATGCCGTATTACTAATATTTACTGCATGGGTCAAGTATGAATCGTCTGTACAGTGCTTTCCATGCAGTAATGATGCTTGGATAGGAATTCCGTACGCAGGAGTATTCATAGCAATAAGTGGTGCATTTACGTCCGGTATTTTAGCTGTATTCATAGCTCGGGAAAGATATATACTTTCTTTCTTAATCACCAGCATTTGTGCAGGGGTTTCTATTTGTTTACAAATCGTTCAATATCTCTTTGCACCTTCGTTCTGTTACTATTGCTTGGCAGCGGCTGTAATCTTCACCATAACATGGTTAGCATTATGTATTATTCTTTTCTGGAATAAATATAAACTTACGATTACTTATGTCCTTAAGAAATTTGGTGAAGAAGCTTGACCTTTTTTGGAAAGAAAGGAGAAAAGAATGAGTAAGTCAGTAAGAAAGCACAAACCTTTTGCAGGTCTTGTGGCACTAATGATGGTTTTGACATTATCTTTTTTAGTTGGGTTTACCAAAAGTGATGCCAGTATATCTAACTCGGATTTAAGCGATCAAATGCAGAGTCAGGTAAATGATTTATTAAAACAGGAAATGGTAGCAAGACATTGGAAGCTGGTAGATTCTACAATTACGGTACAGTCGATAGAAAACTCCGATTCTAAAGTATCAGCTATATTTGGCATTCATGCGACTCATCTATTAGATTATGCGTCCCCGGAAGATGTTCCCATAATGAAAGGAAAGTTGCAGTATGTGGCAGACAATAAGGTATCGGGGCAGGCTTTGGATTCAATTAACAAAGATATAGCCATGTGGAAATCAGACCTCCAAACGTACATTACAACTCCATTGCCTTATAATAACGTCATAAAAGCAGAGGGATCTATAGACAGTGCCGGAAAACTAGGCAAAGAGTCGGTGGCATTTTATGTCATGAATGAAGCGGGGGAATGGATACCCTATACACTATCAAATATAACCACACCGGACGAAGCCGAGAAGAATGGCTATGATGGTTTAAAGGCCCAGGTTCAAGAGCTGCAAACCAAGAGTCAGAATGATAATATCGCCCCAACTGCCGTCGTACCTTTCATTTACGATAGACTAGCGGCTCGTGACTATGGTTATTCTTCTAATCCAACTAAAGTTTGCCAATCGGGCAGTACAACAACACAAGATGCGTCATACTATAATTCTCAATACACTTATTATAATTGTAATGATTGCGCTAATTATGTATCCCAATGCCTTTACAAGGGCGGAATTCCTAAGGATAGTACTTGGAGCCCTGGAAGTGCTTCATGGATCCAAGCTAATACCCTAATTAGTTATATGTTAAATAAGGGATATATTTATTCGGCTACAGCTAATACTTGCGTTGCTGGTTATCCAATGAAGGTGCGCGGACAACAACATGTAGAATTGATGGTATATAACGATGGACAAAGTCGGCTTGCTAATGCCCATACCAACGATAAATATTGGGTCCCTTATTATGACACTATGGATTACTACCAAGTGCCTCAGGTGGCATAATTGTGTAAAATCAAAAAACCTAGCAGGCTGTAAAAAGCCTGCTAGGTTAGTTCTTTTTCATAGTTTATTTGTCTTCGGAACAATCGAGTATTAAGCTATTTAAGCCGTTTTGATATTTTGCAATAGCAATCTTTTATTTTTAGGGAGGATCATCATGTTGCCTAGACGTTTTTCTATTGCCATTTTGGTGCTTTTTATTCTTTTGTCATTTTTAATAACTGCTTGTAGAAAGGACTTGCCCACGGGCGACCTTAGTAAAAGTGCAGTCACCGATATTCCTTTATTGTATTGCAGTACTAATGACCAAGGAGCTTTGAGTCTATATAACCTTTCCTGGGATGTAAAACAAGGATCCGTTGAGGTTGGCACTAACGCTATTGCGAACTTAGGTACGACCGAATTAGATTCGTTCAACTTGCAATTGATTTGGGATGGGAACAAAACCGTTCTAGTATCGATGGCGCACCCTGACACCATTGCAACAGGATTCAACGGGTATAATGTTATAAAGCTTAATACTCCCCCCGAAAGATTCGGCGTGCAGGTTGTGTATAAGGTTCCTGAAAGCGATACCATAATGTTTAGTTTTGAAGAGCCCTCGCTGGGCAATAGCAATATCGTAGTGGAAACTCGCGATGGCAATACTACCAGTAGAAAAACCATTAGTGTTCCCGCGAATATTAATAATATTGGCGGTTTTTTACCAATAATGATGTTCGGAACTCCAAGTAACTATACCCTATTAGTCGCATATGATCAGCAGAAACCTTCCTCACAGGAGGCAATCGGCAAATTACTTCTAGCCACGGTTCAGGGTGATAAGGTGGACTGGAAAGAAGTTTACGGAAGTAGCTGCAGCTTCATCGCGGGGGCTGGTGCAAGAGAAGTTAAAACAGGAAATAAAGTGTTTATAAATTCTGGCTGTAATATAGCCATGGTAGTGGATCTTGATTCCCAATATGTCAAACTAGCAGACTATAAACCGATTAATGATTTGTACAATTCATTTCCGAAAGATGTTAAGAGTGATAATCCAGATAATGTATCACCTCGCTATAGATCATATCAAGGGCTTCTTTTAGTTTCATTTACTAACCGTGATGAGGAGAGAGTCTGGGCACTTAAGGATGACCAGTGCATAGGTGAAATCCGTCTGGATAAAAAGCAACACAAGATATCAGTCTACAAAGCGGGCAATATTATTGAATCAAAGGAATTAAATTGCGAATCTATAATTATGCCTTTAGATAGTTGCGGAACATGGCAATAGCAGACCTTTCGGTGACAAGACATAATGGAAGGGCCAGCCACAGTTCGCATACCAACAGGCTGACCGTCGAATTGCAAAAATCCAGTGCTGGCAGCTGGAGCACCATCAAGTCGTGGTCCGCGTTAGCGATAGGGACCTACCTCGCCAGAATAGAAGAGGATTATTATGTGGTCCACGGCACCTATCGAGTATGTGCTAACGCTAAAGTTTATAACGCTTCCGGCACTCTATTGGAAAACAAATCGTTGTATTCTGACACGGTGATATATTGATTCTCTGTTATAATTACCAATACAAACAGGGCAATCAAGAATCTTCTAAATCTGAAATATGAAGGAGAAACCGGAATGAAAGTATTAAGAAGCGTCGGCATGTTAACTATGATGGCGGTGCTGGTTGTTGCTTTAGGCACGGGTTGCTCCGCAAAGACAAATACAGGGGATTTTGTGGTCGAAAATGGCGTTTTGACACGCTACGCAGGCGCTGAGCCGGTTGAGGCCGGTGATTCACCGCCAGATCACATAGAGACTGGCATAGTCGTCAATATCCCTGACAATTTAGGCATTACCGCTATCGGGGGTATGGCTTTCAGCCATCGCCCCGGTATTTCAGCGGTGAACATCCCCAAAGGGGTCGTATCCATTGGCGAGGGTGCGTTCGAGAATTGCACCGGCTTGACATCGGTCACGGTTCCCGATACGTTGGAATCTATTGGCGCTGCTGCCTTTGGTGGTTGCAGCAGCTTAACCTCCATCACCATCCCGGAGGGCGTGACTTCCATCGGTGACGGTGCCTTTAGCAATTGCAGCAGTTTAACCTCGGTCATCATCCCGGACAGCGTAACCTCCATCGGCAGTTTAGCGTTCAGTAACTGCGGCAGCTTAGCCTCGGCAACGATGGGGAGCGGTGTGACCTCCATCGGCAACCGGGCTTTTGAGGGAACCAAGCTTTCCTCTCCCGTCATCATTAATGATGGAAAAATGTTGTGCTATGTGCCGTCCGGAATGACTAGCTATGCCATACCCAATACCGTGACAACTGTAAACGGCTACGCATTCTCCAATTGCAGCAACCTCACTTCCGTAACCCTTCCGGGCAGTGTAACCACCATCGGCGATTACGCCTTTGAGGGGTGTGAGCAGCTTAAAACCATCACCATTCCGTCCAGCGTGACGCAAATTGGTAGAGCCGCTTTTAATCGTACCGGTATATCCGAGCCGGTTATCATCCACCAAGGTAAACTGCTTTGCTATGTCCCGGCCAGCTACACCGCCTATACCATACCGGATACCGTTACCGAAATAAACGCTGGCGCTTTTGGAAATTGCAGCCAGCTTAAAACAATCACCTTGCCGGAGAGCGTAACCAAAATAGGGGATGGGGCCTTCTTTAATTGCACCGGCTTGACCTCCATCAAACTTTCCACCGCCATCACAACTATAGGAAAGGATGCCTTTGGAAATTGCAGAAAATTGACCGCAGTGGAACTCCCCCGCGGGATAACGTCAATTAACGAGGTATTGTTTGGGAACTGCGAGAGTTTGCGCTCCATCACCATCCCGGATGGCGTTGCTTCGATTGGTGAGAGTGCCTTTTTTAACTGCACCGGCTTGACCTCCATCACCATTCCGCCCAGCGTGACTTTTATTGGCAAAACGGCGTTCGATGGTTGCGAGAACCTTACGATCATTTGTCCGAAGGACTCATATGCGCAGCAGTATGCGATTGAAAACGCGATAAAGTACAAACTGATTTCAGCATAGCTTGATGCCCACGTCAACATGGTTCTTTGAGAATCGGTACAACCCATTGATTTTGGATTCAATTGATATTCTGAGGTGTGATTTTATCTTGCAATTGGTTGAGTAAGATACTATTAAATAGCGATCCCGTACCACTTAGATAGTGATACGGGATCTTTTGGGGGAAGCTTTTTGGCCTCAATGTTTCGTCAGTTGCTTATGAAAACATTCCTCTGTTTTAATAATGGGTGTTATTGCTGCCCAGGTAAGAAAGAGTTTTACTGCCGCTGCTATTCTTCAAAGTTGACATTGAATAGCTTACACTTTCCACTTGATCACTGGAGTTTCCTTCTACAGTGGTGATTGTGCTGGAGCTTACGGCAACAATAATTCCAATATGCTCAGCAGTACCATTGATAAACACAAGGTCTCCAACTTTGGGATAATTTGCGCTTGATGGGTTGGTCGATATCGTAAGGTTACGACTGTTGTTTCTGTACCAATTGTACATAGTTTGCACAGATGCTGTTTTATACACATAAGGTTCGCTTGCCGTTGATTGAGTGGTTAAAATACCAGCCTGATTTGCGCACCAAGAGCCCGCCCCGATGTCGATACCGGTGTGGGTTTTGTAAATGCCCAGAATGGGATGCAGCCTGGTGCTAAAGTAAGTTACATAGTCACTAGCGGCGTATAGTGCCCCCCATTGTCAAG
>DHSK01000073.1 GCA_002408445.1 Syntrophomonas sp. UBA5288 | reverse complement strand
AAACTTATATATTGATTTAGTCTTTTGCGAAGAGATTTTGGGGTTCATATTCATTCAGGTAGATGTTTTCATACTTGAGTGTTCTAAAAATCGCTCTACAAAATGTTATCTAACGCGCGGCCTTCCGTCCATGGTATTATGATTATTTTATACCATCAGGTCTTGTTGGTATATTAATATAATTAACCGCTATATTATCTTTAGTTTCTTCTACAGCGCAATCTTGATTAGAATGTAAATCTACTATTCTAATAGAAGTATGCGTTGCTAAAGATTTTAGATCATTGGCCTTACCTTCAACTAAAACGGCATAAATCTTAAAGTCCCCTTGTTCAACAGCTTTCTTATTTGTCATTAATGCTTCACTTACATTGTCATGTACCAAACGTTTTGAAACATATTCATTAAAACTTTTATAAAACGTGTTAACAGCACCAATAAAATCGTTATTACGTACGGCTGAAGTTGCAACACCTATATGATTTGGATTTGCTAACCATATTCTTTCAGAATTAATTGACGAATTTATTATTGTCTCGACTTCTTTAGTAGTAATAAATTCATTGAATACAATTAGTGCTTTGTAATAATCATTAGGATTTTTATCAGCTAAAATACTTATTTTATTTAATGCCTCTTCGGTATAGCCTTCTTTCGTGCAGTCACCAATAATAATATTACTGCTGTTTGAAATACACTCATTAATGTTAGACGGCGATGGTTGTTCTTGCGCCATTACTTGCATAACTGAAGAAAAAATGAGTATTAGACTTAAAATTAAAATGTACAGTTTTCTATTCATGTACAAGCCCTCCTTTTTAGTTATTACCAATATCTCCCTGATCCCTTATTTAAGTTGATAAGTAAGTACTCCCAATCTTCAGGATAAGGATCATACAAATAGCCATAATCTTTAGCCCACTCACATTCAACAATTAATTGAAATGATGAGGGTTGAGATGATTGTGGATACAAATCCATATAACCCTCATAGTTTTGATTAGCAACTAAATAATGCGGATCATGACAACCAAATGATGCATCGTCTGAATCATTTTCAAAATAGGCTCCGGGTAACTCACTGTAAGTAGATTCATATCCATAATCAATCAAATCTCTCCATTGAACACCTGATGTACCTGATCTAAATTCTAGCTCTAAGGCGTCCCATCCATCAAATTCACTTATGGCATTACTATTCCAACTTACACTCCATATATCGATTCTATCCATTTTATTATTATTTACACCGTTATAACCGCAACCACTGTCAGGAGAAAACC
This sequence comes from Syntrophomonas sp. UBA5288, assembly GCA_002408445.1. Lineage (GTDB taxonomy): Bacteria > Bacillota > Syntrophomonadia > Syntrophomonadales > Syntrophomonadaceae > UBA4851. The sequence goes on along the minus strand of DHSK01000073.1, from coordinate 8,729 downwards.
AAAGATCATCTCCCTCTGTATAATCAGCAGCATAGCTAGGATTGATAGCACATAAGGTAAATACAAATAAGAAAAAGCATAAAAATAAAATATTGTGTTTCATGTTCTAAAACACTCCTTTCATTTTTGAATAAAATTAACTTACCGAAGGCTACATTTTTTAATTTAACAATAAATGTTAAATGTCAGAACTAAATATTCTAAACTTAACAATATCACATCCCTTATGGCCATACCGATATTTCGTACGATGTATCAATTTTAACTCTACATTTTTACTAAATCTACACTATTTCCCAATTGACTTATATATCAGCCTAAAAATTACATAATATGGTCTGAATGACTCAGATTTCGGATTTGTATCTATTTAGAAATGCTAAAAGTTTAAAAACGTCATATAACGTCATATTTAGACCATAATATGTAGTTTTTAGGTTCTTAATGCACTCTATTCCCTGGTATATAGCTTTATTAATTTCAGTTCCCGCAAACTTCCGGCTCTTCAAGTTTAGGATCCGAACCAGAGATATTACCGTATTACCCGCTATAATAGCAGTGGCATGCTACTTGTTAATGCCTCTTGGTTCTTCCTTACTCGGTAAATACTTTTGATCTTGATTACGTTGCTCAGTTTATTGTTATTCTTAATATGCGGTATTAAATTTCGATATTGCACTGTTTATGGTCGTGATTAATCTCACCTTGGTATCCTAAAAGTGGTTCTATTTGTAGATTATTCCGACAACCATGGCCTTTTTAACTGTGTTTATTCCTTCTAGGGGGTTTGGAGGTAGAGTACATTTGGGCACATTTTTGCGTTGTCCTGCTGTTTGTTCAGGTATGCTGGGTTCTGCTTACCTTGCTGCCACGGTTAATTTAAGCCATATCAGCTTGGAGTATGCACTATTGATTTTGGACTGCTGTTTTTGGACTAATGGGGTTTATCGATAGGATGCTAAATTATATGGGAAAGGAGGTTTTCAATTCATGATGTGCAAATTATTGTTTTTGGGTTCTTCTTTATTCGCAACAATATTGGTTTTTATCGCTCAAACCAATGTCAACTCGTTCAAATGGCTCATTCTTTGCGAACCTGAAATCCCTAAATTTATGAGGTAATAGGATGGCAACAGTACTTATTCTGGAAGATAAAGTGTACACTTTGGAGTTTCTCGAACTCTTGGTGGGTAAACATCCTTTGCTAGACAAGGTCATAAGGGAAAGCCACTTTACCGGCTGTTCTATTTCCGACTGTTCATGGAGTTCCTTGCGCCAGTAATAAAATTGGTTTTCTCTGAGTTCTTGCCCCTGGTACCACGTTTTGATGGTTTTCCGCTGTTTTCATACTCTGCCAAACGCTGTTCCCACAGGCTGCGCAGATCGTTATTTATCATTTCCTGAACATCTCCTTGTCTTTGTGTTCAGGTTATTTTCGCATGTTTCTCACTTATTTACTATGTGTGAAGTTTTTTACGCTTACAAAGATTAGTCCACCTTTTCCCAAGCGCCATCCTGCAGCTGATATTGTTCGAATTTTCCTGCCGGCGGCCGGTAATTTTCCCATCGGTCTTTACAATAATATTCCAATCTGTCAGCTGAATCCGTGGCCCGGATCATGTATTTTAAGGTAAGATACTTTTCTCCTTGAGCCAGACTGACGTAAAATTCATTACCGGCCTGGCCTTGGTAATCACCGGGAAAATAAATACCGTCAGGATGATAGGCGGCCTTAGTCAGATCTTCCGGGAGCTGGGCGGTCTGAGCCTTAAATGTCTGCAGGACCGATTGCTGCTTTATCGCCTGCGGAACCGTCGTAATATCAGACGGCTGCTGATTATAGTAAAAAAAAGCAGCAATGGCACAAAAAACAGCAATATATAATATGCGGCGAATATTCATCTCTAATTTCTCCTATATTCTGACGTATTTATCCACTTCTATTTTCTTAATCTTATGTAATCGGGCGAATCTTTTCAAATGCTTGATAACCATCATTTTAGTCCAGAATACAGCATTACTGTCGCGATGCTCATCGTAATAAATAAAATCCTGAGCAGCTATTTCATCTATAGTGCGGGGTTGAGCGATAAAGTTTAAAAGTTTATCTTCCTTTTCAAAAACCATATTAATAAAGTCCCGCAGGTTTTGTTCAATATTCTCGTAAAAAATCCGGCGGTGGGATGTTACTAGTATACGCGGTTTTAGAGATTGCAGCCGATTAACCGAGTCAATCAGCTCATCCAGGTCGGAACACTCACTCCCATACCATGGTCCGCGCGGTGAAATGTCGATATCGGCGGAAAATAGTATTCCTTCCTTTTCGATATAAAAAGAATAGTGCCCGCAAGCGTGGCCCGGCGTGTGGATAGCCTTAAGAGAAGTCTTGCCCAGATTAAAAATATCACCATCTTTGAACATCCCGTTCAGTTTAACCGGATAAAAACCAACCCCTATGGGCACATCATCCGGCATTTTTAATGAATTCAGTCTTCCCAGCCTTTTCTGACCCATCAACTCTTCCCAGCGTGCAAAGCCGGAGAACTGAAGAAAAACCTGGGGGTCGGTATAGGTCGGCGCTTCTTCCCTTCCCGCGAAAATACGGGCATTTTTAAAAAAACTCAGCCCATTAATATGGTCAAAGTGATTATGACTTATCAGAACCAGGTCTACATTTTCCGGGTTAATTTTCCCATAAGCATTCCCGCCGGCACCTGCATCTATCATAGCTTTTATATCATCATCAATATATAAGGAATTACTATAAGGAAATACCGACCTGGCTTCCGGCCGTATCAACTTAACCTCTTTAGTCAAATCAAAAATCATTTCTTATCCTCCGACAAAATACTATTTACCATACAAACCTGACAACATGCTTGGTTATTATAAATAATATGCCGGATTATAATGATTTCTGCAACCTATATCTGTTAAGACGCAAAAGCCCGGGGTTAATGCCCCGGGCTCACATTAATTGCTTTTTGTTATTCGATTTTATCCAGCATTTCCAGAATCATATCGAAAAAGTAGTTAATATCTTCACGGTCATTAACACCTGCTCTAAAACCAATCTCCGGGAATCTGCCCGAACTGCTGATTTTAACATTTATGGTATATCCAGCCTGCTCGGTTTCTTCATCAGCACCCTCGAAATCTATCTCATCCCATTCATCCTCCAGGGAAATATCTTCCTCATAAATCTCCCTGCTATCTATTTCCTGGTTATTGTCCACAATCTGGGAAACTATCCAGAGCACATCCGCCGTACTCATACCGAGTTCTTCGCTTAACTGAAGTATCTCGTTAGCAACTGGTGTAATCTTTAGTAAATCAGACAGATTAACTGGTTCTCCTTTTCCCCATTTGTTTGTCATAACCTCACCTCCAGATCTAATAGTAACAAAGTTCCACCTGAATCAAGAACTATCATAACTTAAAATGTTCCCTGCCAGAGATTATCTTAACCAATACCAAGCATACTTAATTGTACTCTTTCTACTTAGATTATATGTGAATTATGACGCAAAATACAAATAAATTAACTGCGGCTTCAAACAAAACCAACTAGGATTATAATATAACATCAAACCAGGAGCCAGGCAACCGAAATACCAGATAGATTCCAATTCTTTTAAAAACGGCTGCACTATTCTATAATAGTGGAAAATGGTATATCGGAACCTTATTCTATGTGTCTGGAGTTGCTCAAAAATGCATAAAAACGAATCTGAACAAAACTTTCTGGTTATTGATAACAATAATAAAATCAAAATGGTCCGTTCCAAACTTAGCAGGGACAGTTTAAAGGAAATCATACAAAAGGCCCCATTAAATCGAAAAACCTTGCTAATCTGCCTCATTGCCGGTCTGGTTACCGGTGCTCTACTGGCCATTTTCCGCTAAAGAATTGATTTGGTCTTCCTGCTCCCAGGAATAAACTACCTATTATATATAGGGAAAAGTGTTTACGCCTTTTTGCCCAGGACTTTAAACTTATAATAATAATTCCCCAATAAATATGCTTTTCCTTTATAAATCATAATTATTATTTTTTATGAACAATAGAAATAAATAACTTCGCCAAATTCTGGGTAAAACTGACTAACTTCATACTTCTGCCACCAGACATATCAAATCGGTTGACAAACCATATATTGGGCATATACTTAGTAACATATCGAATTTTGTTATTAAATATTGCCGGAGTTGCTATGATTAAACGTTTGCCATCTAATGTAATTGGAGCTATAGCTATTTTTATTTCCGCTTTAGTATATGCGACATTGCCAATTCTGACTAAGGTTGCTTATGCAACCGGTTTGCAGCCTTTTTACCTGCTGTGGCTGCGTTATATATTTGCGTTTTTATTTTTAATGGTGATACTCTTTTTTTTGAAGCAAAAAATCGTATGTTTTTCTCCTATGGTTTTTATACAAGGAGTATTTTTTATTTTAAGCGGAGTCTTTTTCTTTCAGTGCCTGCAGTATCTATCTGCCGGCCTTTGTAGTGTTATTTTCTTTACTTACCCCGTAATGGTTGCACTTCTGGCTCTGGTCTTTTTTAAAGAAAAGATTGGTCCCCGGCTGTTTATAGGATTAGTGCTTGCAGTTAGCGGTATTATATTAGTTTCAGGAATATTGGGTGACTCGTCTGTTAAGATTTCATTAAAGGGAATCATATATTGTATACTTTCCAGCCTCACCTATACCGGGCATTTACTGATCGGGCAAAAGAATCTGAAATCAGAATCTTCCTTTGTGCTTACCTCAACCTTTGCTTTTATCGGGATATTTTTCATTGCTATTTTTTTTGGGCGGAGTCCAGGTTTTTTGGCCCCCTTAACTGGTACGCAACTCGTTATCAGTTTACTTATTGCTATTCTTAATACCGTGATACCCATAGTATTTCTCCTCTATGGTATAAGCAAAATCGGTGCATCCAGAGGCTCGCTTATAAGCAATGTAGAACCGGCGTTAAGCATAATTATGGCTTATCTGATACTGGGGGAAGTTATGACCCCCATACAGATGATTGGCTCTGCCCTGGTGCTCATCAGTATGGTGCTTGCTCTTCCCGCTGAACACCAGGATGATTCCATTTCCGTTAAACTTTCTCGCTAGCCTGGCAATTTATTCAGATTATTCCTCTCTCTGTACTAATTCCGATAACCACAATAAATTCTCTATATGCTAGCAATAAATCGTCTGAATATTTGTCTTGACATTATTTGACATGACCAATAAACTGAATTTAAAGCGTCTTGTACGTAATATACAAGGTTGAGAGAGGAGAAATTGTATGGTTAGCATTATTGTAAATGGTATTGACGTATCAGTACCGGAAGGTTCCACAGTAATGCAGGCAGCTGCTGCTGCAGGATTCACCATCCCATCTCTGTGCAGTCATCCCGACCTTAAAGTGAAGGAAAACTGTAAGGTATGCGTGGTTGACATTAATGGTGAAATTAAGTTATCCTGCTCCGAAGCAGCGGCACCCGGTATGGTCATAAAAACCATGACCCCTGCAGTACTGGAGGCAAAACGAGAAAGCCTCAAAAAGATTCTGGAATTACACCCCAGAGATTGCTTAAACTGCGTTAGAAACCTTAACTGTGAACTGCAGGCATTGGCCGAAACACTCATTATCCGTTCTTCCGACAGCAAACCACTTAGCTTGGTCAAAGACACCTCGACTCCTTCATTAGTCCGCGATCCATCCAAATGTATCGCTTGCCTGCGCTGTGTTGAAGTGTGCAACGATATCCAAACCGTAGGTGCACTGGAAGTAAAAGATGTCATTCCTCAGACCGTTGACGGCAAACCATTAATCGAAACCAAGTGTGTAATGTGCGGTCAATGTGCACTGGCCTGCCCGGTAGGAGCCATTGTCGAAAATGAACAAATTGATGAATTCATCGCCGCAGTGGCAGATCCTGACAAGGTAGTAATCACCCAGATAGCTCCGGCGGTCAGAGTAGCTGTAGCTGAAGAGGTCGGAATCGATACCGGCTCACTGGACATGCTGAAATTTGTATCCATGTTGAAACAAATAGGGTTCGATTATGTATTCCATACCAACTTCACTGCTGATCTTACCATTCTGGAAGAAGGCAATGAACTATTGCAACGACTCAAAGAAGGCGGCGTTCTGCCCATGCTGACTTCCTGCAGCCCGGGTTGGATTAACTTTATCGAAACGTTCTACCCCGACCAGCTTGACCATCTGTCTACCTGTAAATCACCCCAGCAAATGTTTGGACCACTGGCCAAGACTTATTGGGCTGAAAAAATGGGCATCGACCCGGCTAAAATTTACTCCGTCTCTATAATGCCCTGTACCGCCAAAAAGTTTGAAGCCGCCCGTCTGGAAATGAACGCCAGCGGCTATCGTGATGTAGATTTGGTTCTTACCACCCGTGAAGTGGGCAAGCTGTTCCGTATGACTCCCTGGGATGTAGCCAAAGTAGAACCTTCTGATTTCGATTCATTACTCGGTGCCTATACCGGTGCCGGCGTTATCTTTGGCGCTTCCGGCGGTGTTATGGAAGCAGCTCTCAGAACCGTTTACGAAGTCGTCACGGGCAAGACTCTGGAAGATGTAAACCTCACCATGGTTCGTGGCTTTGATGGTATGAAAGAAGCGGAAGTTGACCTGGATGGCACCAAAGTAAAAGTGGCCGTCGCCAACTCACTGGGCTGTGCCCGCAAGATAATGGACGATATTAAAGCCGGTACATCACCCTATCATTTCATCGAAGTCATGTGCTGCCCCGGAGGCTGCATCGGCGGCGGCGGACAGCCTATCCCCTCCACGATTGATAAGAGGAAAGAAAGAATTGCTGCTATTTACGCAGAAGATGCCGGCCTGCCTCTCCGTAAATCACATGAAAATCCAGAAGTCAAACTACTATATGATGATTTCCTTAAAGAACCCCTGGGCCATAAATCGCACGAACTGCTGCATACCCATTACGCACCTACCAATAAGTAAGATTTATAAAGAGGCTGTCAGTCGACAGCCTCTTTACTTAACTCACTTTTTCTTAACAATAACCCGTATTTTTACCTAAATAAATCTTAACTATATCTTCCGCCATTTGCCGAATTTGATTTCTGAGTTCCGAGGGTTCCAGTACTTCCACCTCGGTACCCCATTGAATTATCCAGGTTTTGAGTTCCAAAAGACCACACACTTTAAATTGCAATACCACTGAGCCATCCGCCGCATCTTCCACCATCTCCTGGGTGGGATGATAACGCAGGTTTTTGACCCGGTGTGCCACCCGGGGCGAGAATTTCAGGCGTACCGTCTGCACCGTGTCATTACAGAATACCCCCCAGCTTGAACCTATATGACCGTTTAGGGTAAATCCTTCGGGATAGGCAAATGTTTCATTTTCATAACCAAGAATGGATATAATCTGGTCCACCCGAAAAGTCCTGTACTCACCGGAGTCAGGAACCAGTGCGATAACATACCACACATTACGCTTGCATACCATTCCCACCGGGTGCAACAATCTATCCGAAACTTCGCCGCTATTCTTAATATATGTAATCTTAATTTTAAAACTCTCCAAGACCGACCGAATCAACTTTCCCAGAATATCCCCGTATTCTTTGGGGTGAGCCAGGGTATCCCCCAGCACATATATCCTATCTTCAAATAAACCTGCCGGTAATGCTTTATTCTTAAAAAATGTCTTTTCGATTTCCTGTTTCGCCCCTGAGGTAGCTTTATCCAGCAGGGTATTACGAAACAGCAGCATACTTACGTATACGGCTGCAGCGCTGTCAGGGGTGAGTTTCGGCAGATAGCGTTCGCGCAGACAGTAGCGGCGGTTTCCCGTAGCCGGACGTTCGATTCCAATACCTATACTTTCCAAATGCTGAAGGTCACGGTATATCATTCTTTTTAGGGCAGCTTCTTGCTGCTCTTCCTTCCCCTGGTCCATCAGTTCCTTGTAATTCTGTATTATGGAATCCAAGGTTAACCCTCCGTATGGTATGGCACTGTGCAGACTGTTATACAAATACAGCAAGCGTTCAGCCTGCCTTGCCTTATCGCCCGGTTTTTTCGTGGAATTAAGCAATACTTCCTCCACCATTTGCGTGGTCAAGCGCTGCCCGTCCGTTAATACCCGAAACTTACCTTCCGGGCAGATATCGTCCTGCCCCGCCAGTCCGTTTAAAATGGAGTACAAAGTATGCCGTTTAATTCTCAACTGTTCCATTAGCTCGCTTTCATCCCGATCAGGATTTTCAGCAATATAATTCCTTAACGCCACCGCCTGGGCAGTAATACTTCCCACCTGATTCTTAAGTCCGGCCATTCTTTTCCCCCCAGTGAGCCTTTAAAGTTTAAAGCATAATAATAATATACAGAGATTTCCACACAGCTACGGTAAATTCCTTCGTACTAGTGCCGCTATAAAGTGGCAGATATATACTCAAAGTCCCCCTTGGGCTAAAAACAAAAAACAACCCCCAGCCCCTTAAAGAGTAGATTGCTCCTAAGGTTGGCCGGGGGTAGAGAAAAAGCCCTGCTGGAAAACAAATGTTGCTTTCCTACAGGGCTTTCTGATTTCTCTCCTTCGGTTGCTGACAGGTTAGGTCAACTAGGGAAGGAACTTTTTGTGTTGAGTCTAGGTTTTTGCTTCTACCATGTTGATGATTTACTTGTTAAAATAAGTTATTCTTGGATTCCTTCACTGATATCTTCGGCTT
>DHSK01000004.1:11880-12234 GCA_002408445.1 Syntrophomonas sp. UBA5288 | reverse complement strand
CCCATGAGAGGTGCGACTTTCAAATACTTGCCAGTATGCGTCCAGGTCGCGGTTTCAATCCACGCACCCATGAGAGGTGCGACACATGATCCAAAGGAGATGATCCATTTATTAGTACGTTTCAATCCACGCACCCATGAGAGGTGCGACAGAGATATTTAGATTTAGAGGATGATTAATCTATGTTTCAATCCACGCACCCNNACCCATGAGAGGTGCGACTTAACATACATAGGTGCATCAGCAATTACATAAGTTTCAATCCACGCACCCATGAGAGGTGCGACTTTTTCGTCCTATTTGCATTTCATTACCTCCTATTCGTTTCAATCCACGCACCCATGAGAGGTGCGA
>DHSK01000004.1:1335-11760 GCA_002408445.1 Syntrophomonas sp. UBA5288 | reverse complement strand
CACCCATGAGAGGTGCGACTGTCATTAATAAACATGAGATATAAAGGGCTCTACTTTTGTAGTTTCCGCGAAACTCAATTTATTCTTCAATACTATATACAAAAAAGATAATTAATCAATCCTGGTTCCTTATTCCCAGCTATCGCGAACCTCCCATAGTTTATCCAACCATTACAGGTTCGCGCTATAAAACCATTGTTCCCTCAGGATCATAAGTTGCTTTTGCACCTACATGCTCTACTCGCCTTTTCCAGTTTGAACCTAAGAGATAGTAACGAAGGCTATCCTGATTGGTATCTATTATCTTCTCCAGATCGCTTTTCAACTTAACAAACTGAGCCGGATCAACCAAACATTCAAATACTGAATTTCGAATATGTGCAATTGTATTTTCTTTCATCATTTAAAGATCACCTTTCGGTAATTCCTGTTAACCACCCCTCCATAATATCGGCATTATTTTACATATTCAGTTTAAATTTTATAATTGTTATTAATATTTTCTATATAGAACATTGTTCTACCTCTTTAATTCTGCAATATTGCTACGACAACAAGATGTCACTATTTTAATCATCCATTAGAAACGACAGCATCCTGCTTTTTCGACGTAAATGAAGGCTATGAATAATTTTAATTGAATAAATATCTGCCAAAGATTATCGCGCTTTGCATTGAACACCTAGGAATTCTTCGGTCATGGCTCCTTCTTTCGTTTTCGCACAAAAAAACCGTTTTTAGGTTCTTTTATACCTAAAAACGGTTTACTCTTGTAGATTCTATCCTGTTTACTCTATCGTAAATTCCCAGCAGCAATGCCATTCAGGAGGTACTTCGTCCGGGGGACAGCCTATGCATCTGGTTTTGATGCGGGGATCGACTGTTTTAGCGAAGTTGCCGTATTCAACTACGCCCACCGGTTTACATTGGAAAAATTCCAGACCTTTTTTCTGTCGGGCCGCCTGCACCCGGCATGCGTTCATAGAGAAAATCAGGGTTTTATCATCGACCCTTTTTATTTCCTGTTCGTTCAGGAAGGAATACAGTCTGTACTTAAGGCATTGTTCAAGAGCCTCCAGCCCGCCGCCGGGTTCAATATTTAATAATTCCATTATTCGTTTTGCTTCAAGCACGGTCATCTTTTCCCAGGCCTCTATATCACATTTTATAGCATTATCAATTCCAAAATTGCGTTCAACGGCTTGAAACCACAGTCCATCATGGGCCAACCAGCGTTTGGAAAAATCCAGTGCAAGTTTTTTCCACATTTCGGGAGCTACATAATCATAACTCATAATTCTCACCTCCGTTTCTAAATATTGTAAGATATTTTTAGAAGGAATACAATTAGCAAGATTTTAACTTTTAGAGAATATTCCTCCGGTCAACCTTGCAGTAAGGTAGACCAATTTGAAGCAGGTGTGGTTTTATTTTCCACAACCTTCCGTAGTAGAGAAGCTCTATTTTACCAAACCCATGGTATTAAACGATAAGAGATTTTTACACAGTAATCCTGGGTTTACAGATAAACCTGCCCTGGCAGCAGAAAAAGCCTCTTTGGATTTCACTAACATGGTTGACAATTAATAGTAAACTGTCTATAATAAATTATACATTGTGTATATTTATACATTGTGTAATTTATTTTTTTAAGCACAGTCTTTCAGAAGAAATTTCAGGAGGTGCAAATTGTGGAAATAAACAGTATATCCGGTGAGGGACGGATGGAAAGAAAAAAACGGGATTTGCGGCAGAAGATAATTAACGTTGCTATGAAACTGTTTGAGCAGCAAGGCTTTTCTAATACTACCATGGAGCAGATCGCAGAAGCAGCCGATGTGGCTCGGAAAACGCTGTACAACTATTTTCCGGAGAAAGAAGCTATCGCTAATGAATATGTTAAAGACATTTCTAACGGCTTGGCGCAGGAGGCATTGGTAAAACTTCAAAACCTGCCTGATACCCGGTCCCGCTTACTTAGCGCCTTAAACAACGCCTACGGATGGGTGGAGATCAACGCGGAGCTTACGGGAATTGTTCTCGCCTATCGCTTTAAAACCTCGTACTATTCCTCTGATAAATATCGGGATTCAGAAAATGAACTTCAAGAACGAGGTACCCATAGGATTATAGCTGAGATAATCCGGCAGGGGCAACAGGCTGGAGAAATAAGGACCGATGTCCAGTTAAAGCTGCTGGTTCGTTATATTGATCTGCTGCGTGGTACTATAGTCTGGGAATGGCTGCAGGATACTTCCAACTTTGACCTCCGCGAGGAGATCAGCAAAATGGTAGATATAGTTCTGGATGGCATAAGCAGTAGTGAAAATACGGGAGAATAGCCAAAGTGCATCAGACTTGAGTGATACTGTTTAATTTATGAGGGGAGTGGTCACTATGAAGGAACGGGGCGGGACTTTCTTTATATCTTGGGGTCAGGCTTTTGATTTAGGACCTGCTCAAGCAGGTGGGAAGGGTTGGAACCTGGCACGCCTGGACAAATTCGGCTTTAAAATTCCACCTGGTGGTATACTATCCACCGATGCCTATATTGAATTCGTCAATTACAACGGTTTACACGATTATATGGCAGATATATCAAATAGAATAACTGCCACAGACCTCAGCGATTACACTCATGAATTGTCTGAGCTAGAGGGAAAAATCAGATCAGGCTTAATACCCCAGGCCATTACAGATGAAATATCTATTGCACTGCAAAATCTGGGGCTGATTGATAAGGCGATTGCGGTAAGATCATCAGCTTCGGCGGAGGATTCGGCTGCTGCATCTTTTGCCGGCATTCATGAGTCATTTCTGAATGTTCGTGGCCTGGAAAATATACTTTCAGCAATTAAAGGCTGCTATGCCAGTCTGTGGTCACCACGAGCCGTAGCCTACCGGCGCAAGATGAAACTGGATGATAATCAGGTGCTTTCAGCTGTCGTATTGCTGAAAATGGTGGAAGCGGAGGCGGCCGGGGTGGGTTTTACCTGCGATCCTCAGACCGGACGACGGGATCTTTTGGTTATCAACGCCAATTTCGGCCTGGGAGAATCGGTAGTAAATGGCGCAGTGGAACCTGACACCTATTACCTGGATAATCAACCCTGGAGTGCGGTACCCGCACTGCTCAAGCATAATACCGGATGCAAACAAGGCTTCACCCGGCCTGCAAAGGACGGAGGTACTCAATTTATATTTAGTGATGAACTGTCATCCCGACCGGTGTTGAGCGATAAGGAAATCGAGAAACTAGGTCTGCTGCTGATGCGGATTTTCGAATCTCTGGGGGAATGCGAAGAGCAGCAGGATGTGGAATGGGCCTATAATGGCAGGGACTTTTTTTTATTGCAGGCCCGGCCCGTGACCGCCTTACCGGAATATACATTTACGGCACTGAAAAACCAGCCGGCCATATGGTCAAACGGCAACTACCGGGATGCGCTGCCCATGGTCATTTCCCCTTTGCAGCGCCGCCTGCTGAAAGCCTTGATAGATACTATTCAATACGCCCAGTTCCCCGCGAACGGCTATCAGATTCCAGAGGGGTTTGAGTTTTCGCGTTTTTTTAAGGGAAGGTTATACTGCAATATATCCACTCTTCAGTGGGCTTACTACGATGGTCTTGGTTCCTTGCCCTATGGTTTTAATGACTTCTGGGGAGGACACCAGCCCCAGATCGAAATAGATGACCCTGATCCTTATGCGGGCGAGATCGGCCAGGAAAGACAGAAACGTTCAATGGGTATGATGAATCTCGTTAAGGAAGCGGCCGGTGATGCGCCCCGTATTTTTGATGAAGTTTCTCGTTCCGCTAAAGCCATAACCGGCATAGGATTTGCTCACCTGTCGGACTCCGGGTTCTATAACAAATACATTGAGCTTGGCAGCATTCTAAGAACTTATTGTGAGAAATTTACCTTTCTGGCCGGAGTTGGCACCATGCCTGTTCTGTTGCTGTTGCAAAAACTATATCAATATTTCGGTTCCCGTGCATTTAAGGTCCTGAACGGCTTAATGGTAGGCGCTCAGGCAGATATAACCAGTGCCGCTCACGGGTACCGGCTGCTTGAATTGGCTGAGCTGGCCCGGCAGGATGAGGCTATAGCCGGGTATTTGACAACTGCCGATTTTAATCCGGTTTTGTGGAAAGAGGAATTGCCGGAATGCTCTCCCTTAAAACAGGCTTTCCGAACCTTTATAGAAGAGTATGGTCACCGTGGAGTATATGAATTGGATATTATCAACCCGCGCTGGAGGGAAGACCCTACTTACTTGCTGGATATAATTAAGAACACTATGGATACCGCCAGTCTTGACAACTTGAGGGTTCAGCAAAAAATACAATTTGAGCAGACCTGGCAAGAGGTGGCGGAAACTGTTCCCCTCAACGTCCATGAGGAAATTCGCCGGGGAATTAAGGAAGCTCAGGAAGGTGCGGCAGTAAGAGAGATGACCAAATCGGTTTTAGTTATGGTCATGGGACCCTACCGCTTGATGGCCCAGGAATTGGGAAAGCGTTTATGCCGGCAGGGCCTCATTAAGGAGCCGGACGATGTATTTTTCTGTTCCTGGTCAGATCTTTTTTCAATTCTGCATAAGGAGTGGAATGGTGAAGGACTCAAGGCCCTGGTGGAATTTAGAAAGCTGAGCCACCAGAAAAAGGTAACACTTCCTGCTCCTGATGTTATCTACGGGGATAAGCCGGTCTTTTCAGAGCCGGCCGGCCAGGGTTCCGGTGACTGGCTGCAAGGGGTAGCGGCAGCAACCGGCAGAGCTTCCGGCATAGCCAGGTTAATTGCGCATCCGTCCGAAGGAAATCGTCTGCAGCCCGGAGAAATTCTGGTAGCACCTTCAACTGACCCGGCATGGACCCCTTTATTTTTAAAAGCCGCTGCCATAGTGATGGAAACCGGAGGATTTCTATCCCATGGAGCCATCGTTGCCCGTGAATATGGAATACCTGCCGTTGTAAATGTAGCCGGAGCAATGCGAATCATTCAAGATGGGCAGGAGATCACTGTCGACGGTGATGCAGGAAGGTTGGAAGGCATATGTGAGTGAAGCAGCGGATGAAGCTTATAGTCATAGGCAATTACCATGTTCCCGGGCATAGTAATTGCCTGTGCATCCCTGGAAGTATAGCTTTTCAATGTCTGAAGGGCTTAGATTCTCCTTAAGCACAGTCCCAAAAGCGGCAAGGCCTTTTTTACAGGATTTCTACATACCCTTCCGAACCATTGATGCGAATCCGCTGCCCCTCCCGGATGAGTTTGGTGGCATTCTCCACCCCCACGACTGCCGGAATACCGTATTCACGCGCAATCACAGACCCATGCGTCATCATGCCGCCTACTTCCGTCACCAGGCCTTTAACGGATAGAAAGAGCGGGGTCCAGCCAGGGTCAGTGAATTTCGTGACCAGGATATCACTTTCCTCTACAATAGCATCCTCCAGTTTTAAAATGACCCGCGCCCTGCCCTCTATGACACCTATTGAAACGGGTGTACCTGCCAAAGCACCTTTGGGAATATTGCCGTTATCGTATCCACCTGATATGATCTCTCCTTCAGAGGTCATTAAGCGCGGCGGAGTCAGTTTCTCATAGATTTTATACTCCTCTTTTCGCCTGATTATAATGCCGTAATCCAACCGGCTGGTTTTAACTGCCTCTCGCAGTTCCTCAAAGGTCAGGTAATAGATATCTTCCTTCTTGCGGATAACCCCTTTTTGTACGAGCCTTTGGGCCTCTTTCAGCAGTGCCTGCTTATAAATATAGTCGCGTTGGATATGCATATATTTGGGATATTCCCGGTAGCCGATCAAATTGCGTATAATGCTGATCTTCTTCTTGGTCTTTTTTGCCTTTCCCTTACCGCCGGGCAATTGCTCCAGGCGACTTAAGAGCTCCTGTTCCTTTTCTATCGCCTCCTTAAGCCCCTGCTCAAATTTAATCCTGTGAGTACCCGGCTCAAAGTTCCTGATGTTGCTGATGATCATGGGAATAAGCGCGGTCGGCTGTTCACTCCAACGGGGCCTGGTGATGTCGATCTCACCGGAACAGCGCATGCCGTATTTTTCAAGGTAGGTTTGTATAGATTTGCTGACAAACTCACCGCCGTCTTCCAACCCGGCCAGATCCTCAAAAAAAGTCTCATCATTGGCATGATTAAAATAGTCAATTACTGCCGGATAATTCCGTACAGCATCGGCTACATCCAAAAGTTCAAGCCCCATTTCGGATGTAACGTTGTTGTCTACCGATTGAGAGAGTACAGTGACTGCGCTTTTTTCGCCCAGCCATTTTTCCATTTTGCTATTGATCCATTTTGCTGCCAGCATCCCAATCATCCATGCTGCTACGCTTTTGGGATCAGCCATGATTTCCATTGATCGCTTATCTTCCTGTAAAATAAAATCAAACAGTTCATCTCCGGATACATTTGCGATCCTTTGCTGCAAATCCCTGACCGACTCCTCGTTGCGGGACATGATATTTTTAATAAGCGCAGAGTCGTTTTGGCGGTAGATCTTTATGGCCTGAAGAGGAAGTTTCCAGGATAGTCCCTGTGCCCCCATACGGAGCGCTCTTTTCCCCCGCGCCCGCGGCAAAGTCTTTAAATACTGTTTGCGCTTGTATAAATTCAGCATGGCGTTTTTTATCAGAGGATCGAACTGACCGAACATGTTCAATGCCATTTTTCTCCCTACCGGTGAGGCAAGATCATAAGTGAAATCACAGAATAACCTCCCACCGGCTTTTTCCAGTGTATTATTCTTGAATAAAAGCTGGCAGAAGTACATTCCCAATGGCTTGATGGGCTCGGTCATCATCTCGATATGACCGAAGGATACATAGACACGGTGGTTCCCGTCGTTTACATCAGGTAGGGGGTATAGGGTGGTGATGGGGCGGCTCTGAACGATATAGAAGGTATCTTCATAAAGGCACCATTCAATGTCCTGGGGCGAGCCAAAGCAGGCTTCGATCTTCCTGCCCAGGCCTTCAAGCTGTAAAATCTGCTCGTCGGTCAGAGTCTGCTTATTCTGCCATTGGGGGAGGATCTCCCGTTTCCGGGTGCCTCCTTTTTCCGCGGCATAGACGGCCAGCTTTTTAGCGGATACCTCCTTATCGACGATCATACCCTCCCGTACCTTGTAGATATCAGGATTGACCAGGCCGGAGACCAGGGCTTCACCAAGACCGAAACCGGCGTCGATGGACAATACTTTGCGGTTGGATGTTACGGGATCGGCAGTAAACATGACCCCTGCAGCCTGGGAAAAGACCATCTTTTGAACAACTACGGCCAGGTGCACCTTGCGATGGTCAAATCCATTTTGCATACGATAGATTACAGCCCGATCGTTGAATAAGGAAGCCCAACATTTACTGATACTCTGCAGAATGGAATCTTTGCCGATAATATTGAGATAGGTATCCTGCTGACCGGCGAATGAGGCGGTAGGCAAATCCTCGGCAGTGGAGCTGGAACGTACCGCATAAGCATTTTTTTCGCCTAGCAAGGTGATGTGCGAGGTGATTTGCTCTTTGATTTCTTTAGCGATAGCGGTCTCTTCGATGACCGCACGAATCTTCGCGCTGATCTGACTGATCTTTTCCAGCTCGCCCGGCCTAAGAAAAGACAACTGATCAAGTAGCTGGTTAAGTTCTTGATCGCCCTCTATTAATCTTTTATAGGCTTCAGTAGAAACGCAAAAGCCCGTAGGCACATTAATTCCTTCAATCCTGGACAACTCCCCCAGGTTGGCGCCCTTGCCCCCAACTATGGCAAGCTTTGTTTTATCTATCTCCTCAAAACCAAGCACATATGGATTCATATTTTACCCCCCCTTAAACTTTACATACCTACCAATGAATCAACATGTTCAATTATCCTGGTTGATTGCAATGCCTTGCTTAAGTATTTGGATTGCAGCCTCCACTTTCTTTAAATACTGTGTCTCATCAAAACCGCTGTACAAATATTCATTAAAAATGAAGATGTAAATCATTGTTATAACCACTTTGGAATCGATTTCCGGCTTGATAAGGCCACGCTGTTTATCACGCTCGATTATTTCGATGTACTTTTCATTGGATGTTCTTAGGAGCTGTACAAGGAATTCGCTGTCATCAATCACTGTCAATGCACCTATCTTGGCATACTCCGGCTTTGTTTTTCCTAATTTAATGGTACCTTTGGCTCTTCTCATAATGGTTTCAAAAAAGTTATCATTTGAATTGAAGATTTGCTGGGTTCCTACAATCTCGTGTATATCCTTTGAGATTTCTCCCACCATGTAAAGATAGATATCTTCTTTGTCGGCAAAATATTGATAGAAACTGCCCTTGGGAATACCTGCATTCTTGATGATCTGATTGATGGATGCATCGCTGAAACGCCGGGATGAAAATTCCAGCACGGCGGCGTCAAATATGCGTTTTTTCTTTTCATCACTTAAATTGTAAAAAGTCGTTTTGGGCATCGTTTTTCCTCCTATATATCCAAGTAAATTGTTATAAAATATTATGTTGTCTATTTATGACCAGGTGGTCATATGGTAATTATTATTATATGACCACCTGGTCATAATGTCAATGTATTATTTAGTCGTAAAAAAGCAAACCTATTTTTTAACTAAGTAAAAAATAGGTTTGTCTACTTTTAGCCATTTTTTAAATTTATATGCCTTTAGTTAAAGCTTTTAGCTCAACCGGAATACCGGCAATGGTAATATAGGCCTCGTCAGCATAGGAGGCCAGTACTTGATTGGCCCGCCCCAAAATATCCCGGTATGATCGGGAGAGGGAGTCTGCCGGAACTATTCCCCCTCCCACTTCATTCGACACTACGATTACAGTGGCCGCCGACTCGCTGCTGACCCTGGCCAGTTCAGAAATCCGGGCCAATATCTGTTCTTCATCCAGCGGCATATCGGTTCTTAACAGTAAGTTGCTGACCAGCAGGGTCATGCAATCCAGGAGGAAAACATGTCCCGGCTGATCCAGTTCTTTGATAACCCGGGCGGGATCGAAGGCTTCTTCAACAGTCAGCCACTCGGCCGGTCTGCGAGCCTGATGCTGGGCAACCCTGATGCGCATTTCTTCATCTCCGGGAACACAGGTAGCAATATAACTCACTTTTCCGCCCAATTTGACCGCCAGTTTTTCAGCAAAAAAACTCTTGCCGCTCCGGGCTGACCCGGTTACGAAAATGAACTTGCCTTTATCTTGCATGTTATCACCTTTCCCCCCATTGCCTCTGCGCATGCGGACTTACTTCATTTTGACTCCTGCTTCTTCAAACATGGCCATCTCCCGCATAACCCTGGTCGCCGCTTCAATAATGTTAAAGGCCAAGGCTGCTCCGGTTCCTTCTCCCAGACGCATACGCATCCTTAACATGGGCTCCAGACCGATAGCATCCAGCATTACTTTATGCCCGGGTTCTTCCGAAAGATGCGAAGCTATCATGTAATTTTTAGCCGCCGGCGCTATTTTATAGGCTATCAAAGCCGCCGCACCTGAAATAAATCCATCTATTACAACCGGAACCCGACATACGGCCGAACCCAGTATTAGCCCGGCCATAGCAGCTATTTCCAATCCGCCTACTTTGGATAATACATCGATTGGATCATTGGCATCAGGTTGATTGACCTGTAAGGCCTTTTCGATGGCATTTATTTTTTTCTGCATCCCATCATCATTCAGCCCTACACCTGGTCCTACCAACCTGGATAAGTCTGTATGGGAATACGCAGCTAGAATGGCACTGCTTGGCGTTGTGTTGCCTATTCCCATTTCACCGGTAGCCAGCAGGTTTATACCCTGGTTGGTTTCGCTTTCCGCTATATCGGCCCCTATTTTTATAGCCTGCCAGGCTTCTTCCCGGGACATAGCCGGGCCTTTGGTCATATTGGCCGTACCTGGCCTTACTTTACGAGAAATGAGGCTGGGGTGCCTTAAGGTCTGGTCTGCCACCCCTACATCAACAACTTTTACCTGGGCCCCCGCACAACGCGCCAGCACGTTTATAGCGGCTCCGCCATTGAGAAAGTTATGTACCATCTGTGGTGTTACCGATTGAGGAGCGGCACTGACACCTTCCTCTACTACTCCATGATCGCCCGCCATAACCACGACCATTTTATTGGCCACCCTAGGCATGACGTTACCTGTTATTCCCGCCAGTTGAATGACCAGATCTTCTAAAACGCCAAGGCTTCCAATCGGTTTGGTCAAACTGTTCAAACGGTCGGCAGCCTGGTCCATAGCATTTTTATCCAACGCCCCGATTTTGTTTACCAAATTATCAATATTCATTTTTTACCCCCTTAGTTTAAAAAATTTCCAAAAACCCATTTGTCATTGCTATGAATAACGTTTTTTTGTCATCCTGAACGTAGTGAAGGAT
>DHSK01000004.1:0-1174 GCA_002408445.1 Syntrophomonas sp. UBA5288 | reverse complement strand
ATCCTTCACTACGTTCAGGATGACATTCTGGAGCTCAAGAGTTTCTGTAACGGGTGAGACTGGTCTCTATTAGCAATCAGCATCCAGATAGGTGGTCTGCATTTTTTTCCTGAATCGTATCAATATACTATAAAACGATTTTCCAAACAGGAGAGAAAAGGCTATATTGCCGGCCGCATGCAGAGTATCAGAAGGAATGCTGGCCAGCCAGGTGGCAATATAGGTGGTCAGATTCAAGGGATATACAAAACCTATCCAATGCCATATATTCATGATCCAGCCAAAAAGATAGCCGCATAATCCTGCCACAATAGTAAAGTTAATTAATCTGAACCGGTTGGGGTTGCCGATTAATCCGGCTATTACTCCGCAAATTCCCCAGCTGAACATCTGCCAGGGGGTCCAGGGGCCCTGGCCCAGGAAAAAGTTGGAGACCAGCGCCGCTACCGCTCCAACCATAAAGCCGGTCTGAGACCCGAATACATAACCGGTAATCATCACTATAAAGGTAGTAGGCTGCAGACCCATTACCGCCACAAAGGGTACCCGGGCTATAGCGGCCAGAGTTGCTATGGTGGCCAGCATGGTTAAACTTTGGACATTGACCTCGCTTCTTTCAAACTGCCAGAAGAATGCCAGCAGAGCCAAACCGATAATCATTACTGAAGCCAGGGCCCAGTTAATTCCGTACAAAGGATTATTCGGGATGACTATCATTCCCACCAGAAGCAACACAATCAATATTATCACTAACAGAAATAGCTTATTTTTCATCGTTAATTTCTCACCAACACGAACCTTCTTAACATCGCCAACACCCTTTCTTGTCTTTTTATACTGAAACCGCCCTTGTTTCATTTAATTTTAATAGCCGGTTCAACGCTTCTTTACCCTGCTCCAAAGTTACCACTCCATTAACAATGTTGTGGAAAAGTTTATTTATCTGCGGGGAATAGAAGGTCGAGCCGGACAGCATATCATATTTGCTGCCATATTCAATAATTGAACCTTGCGACATTAGCAAAATCGCCGAGGCATACTCTGCCGCAAATTCCACGTCATGAGTAATAACCACGATGGTGGTTCCCTGGGCTTGAAGTTCCAACAGCATGTCACCCAGTTCTTTTTTCAATTGGTAATCCAAACCTCGGGTAGGCTCATCCAGTAATAATAT
>DHSK01000089.1:2910-5073 GCA_002408445.1 Syntrophomonas sp. UBA5288 | reverse complement strand
GTTAATATAGTTACAAAATAAGGTACCAATTTATGTGTTGGTATATATTTTACACCCCCCGGGGTTGGGCCGCCATTTGTACTAATAATAGTAATCTTAGCATTAATATTGTCAAGGCTTCGGTGCTGCCCACCCCCTCCCCCCTAACAACACTATTTTATATAAATCGACAACAAACCGGATTAGACATCCGGTTTGTTTCGTTAGTAGATAATTCTTTCTCCATTAATACGAAAATTAGGCAAAGCAATAGTGGGAATGGGGTGGCTTTATGGGAATGGCGGCATAATCTACCGCAAAGATATGGCCTGATTCTTAGAATGGTTATGTGCGTGGTTAGCCGGCCTGCAGGGCGTTCAAGCCCTTTAGGCCGGTTTGTATTTTTAGGCTTCGCATTGGATTTCAACCTGTCCTGCATCTGACCATAAATTTTCCAGGTTATAATAATCTCTTTCTTCCTGCCGGAAGACATGCAATATAACTGAACTGTAATCCAATATCACCCATTTACCTTCCTGGTAGCCTTCCCGGCGGGTTGGAAAAATTCCTGCTTCAGCCAGCTTTTTTTCTACATATTCAGCGATGCTCCTTACCTGTATGTTACTGCGGCCACTGGCTATTACGAAATAATCAGCAATAACTGTAAGTTTATTAACATCAAGAATAACGACATCAGACGCCTTTTCATCCAGTGCTGCTTCCGCAATCATCTGTACCAACCTGTCTTCCTTAATCAAAAACAGCCCTCCTATAGAAATATTTTTATATAAGAAACTTGTGCTACTATCATTTTACTCCATCTTAATATAAAATTAGTCATGCTGCCGGGTTAAAAACCAATTTCTGACCGCAATAGTCTGCGGATGCAGAATTCTGCCGCAATCAATACAGTATTTAATAGTTGTCTCCAGGCCATAAAGCATGGCTCGATCCATGCTTCGCTCAGCCAGACAGCGCAGTCGCTCCAGACCCGGATAATCCCGGCCCGGTTCAATCATATCGGCCAGATAAATAATTTTATCCAGGGTGGTCATATCCACACACCCCACCGTATGACACTTTACTGCCTGCAAAATATCGGCATCATTTATTCCCACATCACGTTCCAGCAAAAAAGCTCCTACCGGTGCATGGAGTAAATCAGGCACCTGCCGGTCCACCTCATCTGTTATCAGATGATTCGCTTCCGCTATTTTAACCAGCTCATCACCGGCGATACCTTTGGCGTAATCGTGCAATAAACCGGTCAAATAAGCCCGGCTGCTATCATCCCCATACTGTTCAGCCATTTGCCGGGCCACCCTGGCCACTTCCAGCGAATGCCTACAGCGGCTGGGGGATAAACGGGCAGATATAATTTCTATTGCTTTATTCTCATCGATCATGAGTTTAACTCCTTTGCCCGGTACAGCCCCTTCTTATAAATGTATTGTTCCACCGGCGGCGGTACCAGATACTTAATCGTCTCCCCGTTTTTTACCCGATCTCTGATATCCGATGAAGAAACCAGATTACCCGGCATCTCCACTAAATGCAAGTTCTCCCATAGCATCTCCGGCACGTTTTTAAATGCAATATCACTCCGATCCAGCCGATAGCCGGGACGGGCGACAGCGATAAACTGGCATAGCCTCACCAGACGGGTTACCTCTTTCCAGGTATTAATCAGCAATAAGGCATCGGCCCCCAGAATAAAATAAATATTTACCTCGGGATAGGTGTCAAGATAGTACTGAATGGTATCCACGGTATAGGAATAACCTTTACGTTCTAGTTCCAGAGTGGAAATTTCAAAGGCCGGATTGTCGGCCACCGCTTGCTTGAGCATGGTTAAACGTTCTTCAGAGCCGGAAATATCCTGCCGCTTTTTATGCGGAGGCTGGGCGGACAGCATAAAAATGACCTTGTCCAGATTAAATGCACAGCGGGCACATTCAGCTGCGGTAAGATGGCCATAATGCACCGGGTCGAATGTACCGCCGATAATTCCCAGGGTTTTGATATTCTGCATAAATTATCTCTCCAAAGCAATATGCTTATAGTACTATACTCTGTTCTAAATAATAAGTCCACTCGTACCGAAATGCAAATCACCTGAAACTAAGAGTTTTGCATAATTCCAAAAATCCCATTTATCATTGCTATGAATAACGTTTTTTTGTC
>DHSK01000089.1:0-2622 GCA_002408445.1 Syntrophomonas sp. UBA5288 | reverse complement strand
GCAAAGTTACTGCTTAATCATAGGAAAAAGTTAATTATGCAAAACTCTCGAAACTGCTTACTTGGCGTAATCATCCCAATACCCTATAATCTATATTATGACAAATTCTTATGCGAGGAAAGTTAATGGATAAAGAAATTAGGCTCGTATTCCATAATGAAGGCTTGCGCAGCTACATTGAAGTTGATTTATGTGCCCAGTGTCCACGCCAGGATGACAAAGGCTGCTGCGGGTATTATTCTCCGGTCTTTTATCCCACCGACCTGGCTTACCTGTACCTTAACCGCCCTGCCCTGATCGACTATATTTTTAGTATGGATGATTTAACTGTCCTGGATACTTCGGTGACGGTCAATAACGATAAAGATGGTGAAAGCTACCGCTGTAAATTTCATTCCAGGGACGGTGGTTGTCTCCTAACCCAGTTGGAGCGGGAAACTATTTGCCGTCATTTCGTCTGTCCCGGCATTGATTGGCAGCGGGAGTCCGGCTTGCAACACTGGAACCGCTTTTTTAATGAGTTGTTTGATTATGAAATTGAAATTAATAATCGCCTGGCCGAAGGGCTTACCTCCCGGGGTCTTACACTTAAAAACCCTGCTCAGCGCGAACAGTTTAAAGAAAAACTTTTGCGACTCTACGCGGTTGAACTTGAGCATCTCCCTAGTGCTTTAAATGCATGTCCGCCAATTGAAACATTTACTATCAAGCGGCCTATCAGCTGGGGTCATGACTGGACTTTATGAGCATCATCGCTCCCAAAAGGATATTACCCTTTCGGAGTAGAAAGCTTTCATATACTAATTCAGGAGGAATGATAATGAGTAATAAGCTCCCCGGCAAAATTTGCGGAAGCGTACTGGAATCGGTAGGAAATACTGCCGTGATAAGGTTAAATCGTCTGGCCAACGATGTAAATGCGGAAATATGCGTGAAACTGGAATATGCCAATCCAAGCGGAAGTCTTAAGGATCGCGTAGTGCGGGAAATCGTTGCGTCAGCTGAAGAGCGTGGTGATTTAAAACCAGGAATGATTCTGCTGGAGGGCACCACCGGCAATACCGGCATAGCAACCTGCATGGTCGGAGCCGCCAAAGGCTACCATGTCATAATCGTTATGCCTGAAGGCATGACGGAAGAACGCAAAAAAATCATCCGTGCTTATGGTGCAGAATTAGTACTTACGCCCGGTGCCGAAACTGATGTTGACCTGGTACTGGAAGAAGTCGAGAAGATTAAACAAAAATACGGGGATAAAGTATTTGAAATTGGCCAATTCTACCGTAAGGAAAATCTTCAGGCCCACTACCGCAACACCGCTCCGGAAATATGGGAACAGACTGACGGACAACTGGATGTTTTTATTATGTGCCAGGGCACCGGCGGAACGGTAACCGGTACCGCCAAATATCTAAAAGAGAAAAATCCTGATATAAAGGTCTATATATCAGAGCCTCAAGAATCCCCCATTCTAGCCGGTGGTAAAATCGGTCCGCACCGCATTCAGGGCATAGCGGACGGACTAATACCTGAGGTGCTGGATTTACAGTATATTGACGGCATAGTGCTCATAAGCTCGGATGAAGCCGTAGCTACTGCTCAGCAGATGGCCCAAAAGGAAGGTATCTTCTGTGGGGTATCCTCCGGCTGCAACGTAGCCGCAGCCCTTAAAGTGGCACAAAAACATCCCGACAAAAAATTCATAGTAACCATGGTAAACGACAACGGTCTGCGCTATCTTTCCACCGAACTGTGCGGCACCCCGGTCCAAAGAAAAGCCCTAGACCGCGAATACGCCCTAAGCCAGGCAGACCTGGATAAACTGGCCGGGTATCAATTTGAGATAATAGAATAGAAACAACTTGTAAGTTAAAAGGCACTGTGAGTTTTACTACAGGTAAATCCACCGTGCCTTTTAATCTTGATCTATTTTTAGTATATAAAAATAGAATACCATCAATTTAAAACTTCATTGCTTATAGGCAGGCAAAGTATAACAGTACAGCCCCCTCCAGGAAGATTTCGAAATTCTGTCGTTCCCCCGTGAGCTTTGACAATTTGTCGGACTATGGTAAGGCCAAGACCGTGGTTCTCAAGCTCGGCAGAGCCCTTTGGAGCATTCAGATTGTCAAGCTTCTCATGTGTAAAACCGACGCCGTTGTCGGAAACACATAAGGAGCAGTTGCCCAGACCTTTTTCCAAAGTTACTTTTATCGCACAGCCGTTTGGATTGTGACGGATACTGTTCGATATCAAGTTGGAAACCGCCCGTCTGAGAAGTTCTTCGTCGCCGGTGACAACAGTGTTTTGCGCATTATCACTGATAATCACATCAATCGAATATATATTATCAAGCCCGTTATTCAAGAAATCGGCGGCGGCACTGCGTAAAAGCACCGCTGGCAGGACCGCGGTTTTCCGGACCGGCTGCATGCTGTATTCCAGCTTGGAAGCCAGGTTTAAATCGCTGACCAACATTTTAATCTGTTCGCTTTGCTGGCGGATAATGCCAGCTTGCTCCCGCCTGGACTGAGGTAGCTCAGAATCATCCTCAAGCTGGCTCGCATATCCCATAACAAGAGAAAGCGGTGTGCGGATATCGTGGGACACGCCGGCAATCCA
>DHSK01000112.1 GCA_002408445.1 Syntrophomonas sp. UBA5288 | reverse complement strand
TTCCGGCCGCTATAAAAATAATGTTTTAGGGGGAAGGGAGATTGCCCCACCATACTCCTATTTATACTGCATTGCAGCAGTATGTCCAACATAATAAATTGCGTTTGCATATGCCGGGCCATATCGGCCGGGGCATGACGGCTCGGGAATTGCAGCCGGTAGCCGGGATTGATGTTACTGAAGTACCTGGTTTGGATGATTTCCATTTACCCCGGGAAATAATCGGGCAATCCCGTACTCTGCTGGCTCATGCCTACGGAGCCGGGGAAAGTTATTTTTTAGTAAATGGTGCCACTTCAGGCCTGGAGGCATTATTTTTAGCGCTGACCTCCGAGGGAGAGAAGGTTCTGGTGCCGCGTAACGCCCATCGTTCTTTTTATGGAGGAATGGTGCTTTCCGGAGCAATGCCGGTCTATATACCGGTGCAGACTATGCCTGAGCCGGGCATAGCTTTGGCCGTAACCGCGGAAGATATCAGAAATTTGCTCGGGCAAAGTGATAAATTGGTGTTTCTGGCCAGCCCCAGTTATTATGGGACAACCTGTGATGTGGAGCAAATTGCGCAACTGGTTCATGAGAGCGGGCGGCTGTTATTGGTGGATGAAGCCCATGGCGCCCATTTTAACTTCAGTCCCCAACTGCCGCCTTCGGCTTTGCAATGCGGCGCCGACGCTGCCGTCAACGGACTGCATAAAACCCTGCCGGTCTTAAACCAGGGGGCATGTCTGCATCTGGCGGAAAGTCTGAAGGGCAGTCGCACTATAAATCAAGCCGTTAGTTTAATAACTACTACCAGCCCTTCTTATCCCATCATGGCTTCCATCGAACTGGCCCGGGCTTTGCTGGAGGAAAAAGGAGCAGCCTTGCTGGATCAGGCCTTGGATTATGCCGCCCAATTCCGGCAAGAAGCCCGAAGTCTTGGTGGTCTTAAGTGTTACCGGGAAGAATTGCTGGGAGTACCAGGGGTTAAAGGACTGGATGGGCTTAAAATCCTGATTGGAACGGGGAAAACCGGTTTGACCGGATATGATCTGGACCGGATATTGCGGGAAAAATATCAGATTCAGGTGGAAATAGCGGATAATAAATATATTCTCGCGATGTTTTCCATTTTTCATCAAAAGCAGGATTGGGATTATTTTTATCAGGCTTTGCGGCAAATAGCACAGACCGTTGCCGTTGCAGGACCGGCGGAACCGGAAATGGTGGCCTTGCCGCCTTATCCTGAGGTAGTATTAAGCCCGCGCCAGGCATTTAAGAACCCGGTAAAAAGAATGCCTTTAAAAGAATGCCGGGGCAAACTGGCCGGGGAAATGGTAGCAGCCTACCCGCCGGGTATACCCTGTCTTTTGCCGGGTGAATTGATAACGGAAGCGGTACAGAACTATCTGGAATATCTCCAGCAAATCGGAGCCCGGCTGCAGGGACCGGAGGACATCAGTTTAAGGCATCTCAGCATATTGGATGTATAGAAAGGAAAAGACCAATGACAAACAAAGGGCGGTTTATAAGCCTGGAAGGCATAGACGGCAGCGGCAAGACCAGCCTGCTGGAATCTATACGGGAATATCTGCAGGGAACCGGGTATGAAGTATTGACCATACGCGAACCCGGGGGTACTTTAATATCAGAAAAAATCCGCATCATGCTCCTGGATGTGAAAAATGCCGGCATATTACCCGGGACCGAGGCCCTGCTCTATGCCGCCGCACGCAGCCAGGTAGTAGAAGAGGTCATCCGGCCGGCCCTCGCCCGGGGGCAAATGGTCTTGGCGGATAGATATCTGGATTCTACTATTGCCTATCAAGGTTACGGACGAGGTTTGGAAATAGAGTATCTTAATCAGTTAAATCAGCTGTGTACCGGAGGACTAGTGCCGCATCTTACCCTGCTGCTGGATGTTGACCCGGCGGAAGGGGCCCGCAGAAGAAAAAAGGATATACCGGACCGGCTGGAGAAAGAAGGATTAGAATTCCAGGACCGGGTGCGGCGGGGATATATGGAACTATCGCGGCAGCAACCGGCCCGGATTAAGGTAATTGATGCCGGGATGGCTCGGACTGATGTAATGGCTCAGGCCATGCCGTATCTTAAGGCCGTCCTTTAAAAAAGAAGTTTGGAAATAAGCTTCAGGGATGTGTGAATATGAAAATTGACCGGGAACGTCGCCTTAATAATTACGCTGCTCCGGGGAAAATGAATGTGCCGGAGGTCCAGAGAGGTGCCCGTGCCCTCTTTGAACAGGAGCTGAACCAGCACCGGGACGAGAATAGCCGGCTCAAAATGCAGGAATTGCTGGAGGAAATGGATGGAATTCAGAAACGCCTGAAATCCAATTTAACCATTAATGATTTGATGCTTTACAAGAAACTGCTCAGGAATTTCCTGCAGGAAGCCACCAATCAGGCCTATGCGTTAAAACAGGAGCGCGGACGCAACCGCAGAGGCAGAACCTTGTTGATTACGATCAAGACTATTGATAAAGAAATGGAACATCTGATAGATGATTTCATGAACCACGCCCAGGAACCGGTTGACATACTGCAGACATTGGATAAGATAAGAGGCATGCTGGTCGATTTAATGATTTAAGGTAGCTTATCGCTATGGATTGAATCTTAGAAGGCTTTTATCAATAGCGACCTATTGCAGGGATTCCAGGCATAATCTACCGCTATATTTATTTTTATAAACGGTTGTGTCCTCAAGGCAGAAGCTGTTATTACGTAAGGAGAAACTATGAATGATTTTAGCGAACTGATAGGACAGGAGCAGGCCGTGCAGTTTTTAAAGAATGCTCTGGAGACGGGTAACCTCAGTCATGCCTATCTGTTCTCGGGACCGGCCGGTACGGGCAAGAAAACCGCGGCCCGAACTTTTGCGGCAGCACTTTTAGCAGGCTCCGATGCCGATGCCCATATATTTTTAAAAGACGGAGTTCATCCCGATTTGATGGTTCTAACCAAACCGGAGAACCGTACCGTAATCGGCAAAGACCAGATCAGCAAGGAACTGGAGCCCTGGCTGGCCATAAAACCCTATCGGGCCAGCCATAAGATAGCAATAATTGCAGAAGCAGCGCTGATGAGTCTGGAAGCGGCCAATGCCCTTTTAAAAACATTGGAGGAACCGCCTCTTTATGCGGTTATAATACTGGTAGCGGATCAGGCTCCATTACTGGAAACCATCGTATCACGCTGCCAGGGAGTAAGATTTCACCCGCTTACCGATGGTCAACTGGAAAAACTCTTAACCGGCCGGGGATTCAGCCCGGAAAAGTCCAGGCAGGCGGCCCGTCTGGCGCAGGGCAGTCCGGGCACTGCGGTGCGTTTCGCCGCAGCCGGGAATTTTGAGGAAAACTG
>DHSK01000052.1:7629-7791 GCA_002408445.1 Syntrophomonas sp. UBA5288 | reverse complement strand
AAAATGCCTATTCCAATCCCCATGGCAATCGCTATCCACAGTACACTACGCAGCATTTCGACCTTTACCTGTTTTTGCAGTTCTTCCATGTCGTCTCCTCCTCATTGCTTGTTACGCCAATATTATAATCTATTAAAACCTTTGAAGCAAAATTATAATTTT
>DHSK01000052.1:6178-7491 GCA_002408445.1 Syntrophomonas sp. UBA5288 | reverse complement strand
AAAATTATAATTTTACTTAATAAGGGCATGAGCCCCTTCATATATTATCGTATCTATACCCGGATGCATTTCTTGCGCCAAAAGCGTTTTTTCCACCACTTTACCTTTTACGGTAACCAAACGGTAGGTCCGCACCACGGTTCCCGGCTTTCCTTGTTGTTTGATTACTCTTTCATGCGGCTGCAGTGATTTATCCGTTTTCAGCTTTACCTGAGGCGGTACTTCCTGCTCTTCCGTGGTTAGATGAATTTTCTTGCCGGGCTCGGTTTGGCAGCCCAGAGCCTTAATCTGCATAGTACCATCGCACATGATAATCGAAATCAGCACCGGGTCAGTCAGATTATTTTGAATTACGAGCTTGGGAGCCGAGGCCGGACTAACTATTTTCAAGCCCGCCTCTTCGCAGGCCCTGATGATGGCATTCATGGCCTTTTCCATTCCCGGAGGGGGATTCTCTTCCTTAGCCGGGAAAGTTAAGATCTGACCTGGCATAATGATGGTTCCGTTGAGTTGTTGGGTCTGCTGCACTACGGCCTCGGATAACCCTGCCGCCGCATAAGCCCCGATAATATCCTTTACGGACCTGATATCTTCGATTTTTACAGCCGGATAAAGAGGAATAATGGCTGCATCTACAGTGGTATGCCCCTCCTGCAAGGCCGTGCATATTCTGGTTACAGTGGCATCAAGATCCAGAAGGTAACCATTCTGCTGAGGAATATATTCCAATAAGCCCTTATTATAAATAATCCGGGCATTTACGGCCAGACGGTTGATTTTCTCCTCCTGTTTATTAAGCCCGTTATATAAAACATCGCGGTTGCATTGGTAAGCAACCGCAATATTATGCTTCTTGCCACGAAAAACACTATGATTTATTATTCCGGATAATCCTTTTTTTTCGGTCAGAATACTATCAATCTTCTGCAAAGTAGCCTTTTTATCTAATTTTATGCCATACTCGGTGGTTGGCAGCGTAAGTAATTTATCAGGGAACCTTAAAGACCATTTTTGCGAATGGGCACCTGGTCCGGCAGCCAGCATTTGTTCTACCTGGCTTCGGCTCTGGCCTCCAATCGTTTTACCATCAACATATAAACCGGATGGCAGTGTGCTGCGATCACGGTATACCAGCGCGACTGAAGTCAGCATAATCGTAAGTGTTACGATGACTGTTGCAGCCAGGAAGGCTGCTACAATCTTTTTTCCCTGTGTCATATCTACGCTCCAGATGAATATTTTTATTTAACGCATTGCGATAATTCTACAAATCTGCCATTACTTTCAGCCAGTTTAATAATATCTTCATCGAC
>DHSK01000052.1:1748-5826 GCA_002408445.1 Syntrophomonas sp. UBA5288 | reverse complement strand
AATTCGACCCGGGTTTCATCCTGGGCTGTCTTATAGTGCAGTTTTTTAATTTTACCGGTTTCCTCTTCCACTTCATATTC
Organism: Syntrophomonas sp. UBA5288; assembly: GCA_002408445.1. Lineage (GTDB taxonomy): Bacteria > Bacillota > Syntrophomonadia > Syntrophomonadales > Syntrophomonadaceae > UBA4851. The sequence continues at coordinate 5,746 of DHSK01000052.1, read as the reverse complement.
GTTTATAATCCCAATAAGATTACCTTTGTTGGTCAGTACCCGGTTGCCTTTGACTTCTATATTTCTCTCCAATAGGCTGTTGGCATTAGCTGTTTCATTTATATTGGTAAGCATATTCTCGCTTTCAGTCGTAACAGCGTGCTCACCCACTCCCATGACGGCACGGTATGGAAGCACTCTAGCCCCAACATACCAGCTTCCGTTACTAACCAAAATAAAATCTACCTTGCCTTCTTCGGGATTAATCACCAAGTCCTTAACCTGCCCAATCTTTCTACCGTCAACTATAGAAAACACTGGCAGGCCAATAACCTCCTGGCTTTTTTTCATCCTCACATACTCCCTTCACTTATCAAGTAATCTGACCAACTTTTATTTTCACCAACCGTGGTACTTCCGAAACAGGTACCTCCCCTATACCAAGGCGTTCGAGTTCCTCGATCATCCGGTTGAAATATTCTAATTGTTGCAATGCCTGATCTAACCCGGCAGCAGGAACGAGACCACTGCCGACGATATTATGCAATACGTTTATAGCATTAGTATATTGGCCCAGTATTTCATAATGTAATACAAGTTCCTGGCTGAGCAAATATTTCAAATCGGCTGAATCGGTTAATTGCAGAGCAGCCTTAAAGCATTTGATTGCTTCCCGCGCATTACCATTTATCTTATTTTCAAATCCGGCATCAATCATGCTGTTTACCGCCGGCGTATTATCCGTATCCTCTCTTTCATCCGGGACTTCGGTTAAATCGTCGGCATCCGAGGGTTTTTCTTCCCATTCAAAATCATTAATAGCAACTGCTTCTGCCGTGACGGGTTCTTCCACCAGGCCGGTTTCTTCACATTCACTACTATCATTCGTATCATCAGCCATTTTTACGGGAGCTTCATAAGTTAAGGCCGTCTGGAGCCGGCCTTCATTCTCAACTGTCTCATAAATATCCGAATCAATTGTACCCGGCCCGGTAATCTGCATCTCTGACCGTTCTATTATCTCCTCTGCTGAATCTATGGCTTCTTCGTCCGCTACATCTGCCGTTTCTTTTATTAATAAATCTTCATCCTCTTCGTCCGGTGCATCTATTTCCGGTTCTGATTTATTTGCTTCTTCCTCGAGTATATCTACCGTTGGTTGTTCTGGTAAATCTACCGCCTCTGTCTCCGGTACGTCTATCGTTTCCGGTCCTGCTATACCTATTGCTTCTTCCTTTGGTACATCCGCCGTTTCTTGTTCTGGTAAACCTATATCCTCTGCCTCCGATGCATCTATCATTTCTGGTTCTGATATAATATCTATTGCTTCTTCTGGCACTTCTATCGTTGGTTGTTCTGACAAATCCGCCGTCTCCGCCTCCGATATATCTATCTCCTGTCTGGATATGGCTGCTACTTCCTCTGCTGCATTGACCGATTCTTGTTTTGACATGACCGTGGTTTCTTTTGCTGCTACTTCAGTTGGCTTATTAGAATCTTCTCTCTTAACCAACACGGTTGGATCAAATTGCGAATTTTCGCTCAATTCCTCATTGGTTGATAATTGCTCGGTTTTAACAATCTGCCATGAAAACAGGGCCAGGACAAAAATAAATATTATCCCGGTAGATGACGTTCCCATTCTCGCCGCACTAATTGGAAACAAAATTACTGCTGCCAGTGCAGCTACGGTGAAACCTGTTATCTGTTTTTTAGCAAAACCTTGTTTTGCTAAAAAACGAGCCATAAAAAAACCCAGGGGTAAAAATATCAAAATCGCATAAATTAAATATTCCAGCATTATTTTCCTCGATATTATAAGTTATCTAATAGCTCTTCGACAGTAAGCCTTCATTTCCTTCAAATAAATTTAAATTTCAAGGACTTGTTATTTGTAATTACGAAATATTTGGAATAGTAATTCAATTCTTGTTTTAGATATCAATGCACTTTATGTGTTTTTATGTAATTTCTTTATAATTTTAGTTGTAAAAAAGAGCTGCATAGGGAATAAAACATTAAAGCAGGGATGCATGCAATGTACCCCTGCTTTTTTCGTTTCACAAAACTCCGTAGTTTACTTTACGGCCCCGGCGTTAGGAGTAGGCCTAAAAGGCTGGGTATTTAGTACTATTCTCGGCGCGGTCGGTCAGACACATTTAATCCGGGTCTACTTCCCGTTCAGAAAGTTCTTAACCAGGATCAGTGGTGTGCCGGCATCGGCGGAGCCGCTGACCAGATCGGCCAGACTGGCAATCAAATCTTCTACTTTCCTGGGGGTAGTACCTTCGGTTTCAACACTATCCCGGCTATACTGCAGTTTCTTTTTGGCCTCCAGCGATCTTTCTATATCGTCTATTTGCACACCTTCATCCAGCATCTGATCTACCAGATATTTATATTTCAAGCCTTCCCGGTACCTTCCGTACAGTCCCCGGGTCATACCCAGGGCAGGCTGCGGATCGGCCAGTTCGTAAATTCTGGTTGACGGATCGCAGTAGGCACCATCACCATAGACTATTACTTCGATATTTTTTCCCAATCCATCTCTTACTCTGGCCTGCAGTTCATCCGCCAGCTTGCTGGCTTCTTTGGGCGCAAGTTTTAATTTATTTCCGGAAGAGAGGTTGCTCCCCAATAGTCCCCATTCGGACCAGGAATTTCCGCTGTTACAAATTTCCTGAAGAGTTATACATTTTTGCCCGGCTGCCGTTAATTTGCTCTTTATCCGTTCCCGAGTATGAATACTTGCAACAATAATGCCATCCGGTTGGTATTGCTGTATTTTTAACGGGTCATTGCATAAGAATATAGTAGGATGAGCACCCTGACGTTTTATAATATCTTCGTATAGTCCAATATAGTCCACCCCGGTAATAGGATGTTTAAAACGGTTGGGACCCAATTCTTCCGTATTTATTATTTCATCCCGGTGCTTGCCCAGGTTCTCCGCAAAATCATATGGAAGCAGCTGGTTTCCTACTTCATCTGCAGGCTGTGAAAGCTGCACGATAACTTCTCCCTGGTTTACAGCAGCAGCCAGGCCCTGCATAATGAGGGAAAAGCGATTACGGCTAAGTATGGGAAATACCACTCCCAGCCTGGCATTCTCTCCCAAGCTCAATTTTTTGCGGACTTCCGTGGCTATGACGCCAATATCCACATAATTGTTTTGAGCACGGGCTACCACTGATTCAGTTATACAAACGGTATCACCGGCATCAAGGAGACCATCGGAATTACATTTGACCAACGATTCGTATACCATGCTTACGACATCGCTGCCCGGTACTATGATACCCATTTTAATTCCAAATGCAGATACACCGATATAATCCGGTAATTTGTTCACTTTCAACATTCCTTTGTAAACTTATTAAGACCCTAAAGAGTCCCCGCTAAAATATACCTCAATTAATATATTTTAGCAACCGTTTGAACTTTGTATACATGCGCCATAGTGTCCATTTGCAATATGTCACTTGAATTACCAACTCTCTTACATTAATATAATTATACTAACAGCACGGAGTGATTCAAATGCGGACAATATCAATTGTAAGTAGTCATGTCGGTACGGGTAAGACTACCGTAGCCGTAAATGCCGCCAAGGGACTGGAAAGACAGGGTCATAAGGTTATTATGCATGAAATGGGTCACAGTGATGACCTCTGTAACTGGTTGGGGAAGACGACTGCCAATGAAGAAATAAAATTTAACTCCGGTCATATAATACATTCCCTGATGGGGGTCGATATTCTTATAAACGATACTGAAGGAATGGATTTGGCCTATTATGATGATGCTCATGCCCTGATGGAAGAACAAGGATACGATTATTTTATTCTGGATACAGATAACCTGAAAAAGAATCTGGTGATTGCTGCGCATATAGCTGATACCTTCATCGCCTGTACTGAACTTGCTCCAGAAGATGAACCACAGAAATTGGCGCGACTTAACCGGATGATTGAGGACAATTCCCAGCATAAAAAAGGTATTAATCTCGTTGTTCCCTG
>DHSK01000052.1:0-1483 GCA_002408445.1 Syntrophomonas sp. UBA5288 | reverse complement strand
CATTTGTTATCCTGTGACCATAAACATGTATGGGAACTAAAACAGAGAAATATTAAAAACGTGTTTGATAATCTGATTGCACGTTTGGAAATAATTTGATGATGTTCCATTATTAATTTAGGCAAAGGAATTGAAAAATCTGAAGATATAGGCTATACTAAAGGTGAGGTGGCGGAGAACTGAATTCAGGTTAAACAGTTTCCCAATAAGATTAGTTTTCCACTGGATGTTTTCTTACCACAGTTTTTGAGACGGTTAATTTCTTGAGTATACCAGGTTGATTCCTATCTTTCGGCGGTTAGTTGAGTTTACAAGCGAGGTTTTTGGTAGTTGTTAGTTTGTTCACGGTTTCTCCGCCACCTGGTCTTAAAGTAAATAAAAAAAATCCTCTTACGAGGATTTTTTTTTGCTCTTCTTTTTACTTTTCACCCACAAACTGCAAAAGGTTATTTTCGGTGTAGCAGCGTATCTCCCTGCGATCCGACAGGTAAGAGAGATAGGCTGATATGGATGATGACACCAGAAAATACTGGGTCCGGTTAAGTATCAGATTATATTCATTGGCCGTTCGTTCAATGATTTGTTCGCGGGTCAGAGGAACTGAAAGCAGATTTTTAATAAACCCGGTCATGTTATCCAACAGATCCCGGTTTCGTTTAATGGCATATTCCACATCCGGGATGATGCCGCCATGAGCCAGAAAGAAGATTTCCGGCCTTGGTTTTAAATGCTCCAGAGTCTGAAGCTGTCCGGCTATATCAATCATATAGAGAAAACTGAACTCATCTAAAATAGCAGGTTGGATAAGGCTGTCGCCCGCAAATAATACTCCATCCGGGGTAACCACTCCGATTTGACCGGCACTATGTCCCCTTAAATCCAGTATTTCAAACGACTCGCCGTTTATAGTCAGATCAGACTCCACTTTATAGGTAACCCACGACGGCTCCGCTAACAGGAAACGGTTTTTTAACACCCGGAGCGGATTAGCTGAATAAAGGCCGTATAATCCTATCATCGGCTCCTCAATCGCATAGCTCTCCAGAGCCGAGGCATAAATATCACAATTGGTCGCTGCCTGGATACGGTGATTGCCGGCACAATGGTCGGCATGGGCATGGGTGTTTATAATGCCCTGCACTTTTAGCCCGGCCTGCCGCAGGGTGTCCAGGATAAGTCCGGCATTACCGGCACGATCCCCACTGTCTATCAAAATGCATTTGCCTTCGGCCAACCGGTAGACGCCTACCAGACTGCCGGGTGTTTTGAGGTAATAAGTATTACCCCGGATTAATTCCAGATCCATTGATTCCAACCTTCCTATCTTTTTTACGCTCCAGCAGTGCTAATTTTTCGATCCATTCGTTAATAAGACGCTGAAGACACTGAATATTATGAATGACGCTGAGTCATTACCCTAAATACCATAGAGGAAGAATTTCTTACCATAAGACTACCAGCAATTGCAGGGGTGGGGTGTTAA
>DHSK01000109.1:8819-12197 GCA_002408445.1 Syntrophomonas sp. UBA5288 | reverse complement strand
GTGTTATTGAGAGCTTCAGGTCCGCCGACCTTTACCATATCCGGAGAATCCCAGCCATCGCCGCCGCCCATCGGAACAGTGATTCCAAGATCCCGTGCCTGTTTGATTAAGGGGGCTACTTCCTGATAGTAGCCAGGCACATAGATAAATTCGGGATTTTTGCCTCTGATTTTGGTCAGGGTCGCTTTGAAATCGCGGTCATCTTTTACAAAGCCTTCTTCATCTACTATAGTACCGCCATTAGCTTCAAAGGTTTTCTTAAAGTATTCAGCCAGACCTTTGGCATAATCACTGGAAGTATCTTTATAAATTGCCGCTGTCTTAACCTGCAGGTCTTTGCCGGCAAATTGTGCCATCAAAGTTCCCTGGAAGGGGTCGATAAAGCAAACTCTAAAGATATATTCTCTGGTTTTTTTGGTCTTGTCGTCCACGGTTACATTGGAAGCGGTAGCTGCAGGGGCAATAAGGGGGATCTTATTGTCCATCATTACCGGGGTACTTCCGGCCACATCACCACTGGTCAAAGGACCGATCTGTGCAACGATTCCTTCGCCGGCCAGTGCGGCACTGACATTCATGGCTTCGTCTGCTACGGATTTGCAGTCTTTCTGCTTGGCTTCAATTTTCTTACCCAGAACTCCACCTTTTGCATTGATTTGCTCAATGGCCAGAATGGCGCCGTCACGGGCATTAGTTCCGTAACTGGCAGTTCCGCCGGAGAGCTCTACGTTTATTCCGACTTTAATCGTATCGCCCGCCGCTTTCTGGTCCGTTCCTCCGCCGCAGCCTGCTACTATGCTAACCATGAAAAGCATGAGCACCAGGATGCTTACCTTTTTTCTTGCCCTCATCTTCATCCTCCTCTTGTTTTTTAATACTATCACGATCGGTCCTTTCCAGGTCGTGAAAAATAATTTCTAACCTGCCTGTATTTCCCAGCGTCCGCAACGGTCACCCCAGCGCGCCAGCAAATCATTATTTTCATAAAACTGTACTACTTCGCAAGCATTTGAGCAACCCTTACATTCAAAACTTGTCGTTTTAAATTTTATATCTTGAATATCAAAGCCTTTAAAGGCGGTCCGGCCCTTTTTCACAGCAACATCCCGGGCCAGCAGAGCCGCACCTATAGCCCCCATTATCTCATGATGCGGGGGAATGATGACTTCCATTCCCAGATACCTTTGGAAAGCTTGGACCAGACCATGGTTGGCTGCTACTCCGCCCTGGAACAAGACCGGTGCCAGTATTTCTTTGCCTTTGCCCACATTGTTCATATAATTTCGGACCAGGGCTTCGCACAATCCGGCTATAATATCTTCCAGATTATAGCCCAGCTGCTGTTTATGTATCATATCGGATTCGGCAAAAACAGCACATCGGCCGGCTATTCTAACCGGATTTTGGGCTTTCAGGGCATAATCACCGAAATCCTCAATCGGTATACATAAGCGGGCGGCCTGCTGATCCAGGAAGGAACCGGTTCCCGCCGCACACACCGTATTCATGGCAAAATCAGTTACAACGCCATGACGCATTATAATTATTTTGGAATCCTGTCCTCCGATTTCAATGATGGTATGTACTTCTTTATCTATAAAAGAAGCGGCTATAGCATGGGCGGTTATTTCGTTTTTAACCACATCGGCTCCAATTATCATGCCGGTGAGATAACGGCCACTGCCGGTAGCTCCCACTCCGGCTATCTCCATGTCAGGGCTGAGCCGGCGGCCGATAATATCCAGCCCTTCCTGTACCGCCACGATAGGTTTGCCACTGGTACGCAGGTACTCACCTGCCACGAAATCGCCTTTTTCATCTATTACTACCACATTTGTACTAACTGAGCCAACATCTACCCCTAAATAGCATTTCTTCATACTACCAACCTCTCAGCTCCTATCCTGGTATCACGTTTCTTTTGTAAAAGATCAACAAATGCTTCCAGACGAGTTTGTACGCCGGCTTTGCCCGTTTGTTCGTCAATAAATAAAGTCAGCACCGGTATATCCAGATCCCGGCTAATGGAAGGAATGATGCTTTTAGCTACTATCTCCGGAATACAGGCAAAAGGCGCTAACTGTACTACTCCGTCAAAACCGTGACGGGCATATAAAACGGTTTCACCGATACTATTAACCCCGTGTCCCCCGATAGGCGCCTCATTCAGATAAGGCCGGGCGATCTGATGAATATCCTCTTCTAAATTTACTATGGTGTTATTGCGGGTATAAGCGCTTAAATAGATGGACCGATCGGTCTCGACACCCATCTCTCCTAACATAATTTGGATATAATGGTTAGCCGCCGGCTCCAAAACGACATATATTTCTCCTATAATACCAATTTTCAACGGCTTGCGCTCTTTATCCATGTTAACATTTTGTAAAATTTTTAGTCCTTCGTTTCGAGCGTCTTCAATTTCTGCTATACTATTTGCTTGGTCAAGCATATCCAGAGCCTGCCATAAAGACCGGGTAGTATCTCCGCGTTTCACCTCGTAAGGTCTTATCCTGTGCGACAGCATCTCGATATCATCAATAGCCTTTATTTTTTCCCAGGTTATCTTTAGAACTCTAGTAAATTCTTTAACCGATATCCCTCCCCCCGCGCGGACAAAATGCAGCTTTTGTATAAAATCACGCAGATTACATAGAGGGGGCTCAAATGCGACTATTTTTAAATCCTTTTTGATTTCTTCTAATAAATACTTGTGCATGACCCAGTAATACCCGGCCCGGCAAGGTCCCATCCCCCCGGAAGTAAGAATGACTTCCGCACCCATTTCCGCTACTTCCAGATAGGTTCCCAACAGTATTTTAAACGGTATACAGGCAAATTCAGGCGCATAGCGCACGCCCAGATCGAGCGTCCTTTTGCTCGGTTCAGGCGGTACGATACATTCATGACCCGAATTCTCCACCAGCCATTTAAAAGCAATATACGAATAACCCATATGGGGAAAACTAATTTTCATATTTATCCCCCTTCTCTCCGATAGCGAAGCATATCAATAAATGCTTCTATGCGGGTCTTAATTCCGGCTTCCCCGGTTTGTTCATCTATCATTATAGATATGTAGGGAATCTCGCTCCTCCTGTGGGTCTCGATCTCCATTAATCTATCTACCAAGGAATCAGGGCCACAGGCAAAGGCAGTAACATGTATTATCCCGTCTACCTTACGCTTAAGAAAATGCAGTGCTCCATACACGGCCCGATTGGAAAAATACCAGAACAAGCTCTTGGGCAAGGTTTTGGCCATCCGGTTAAGCTCCCGGTCACTCACCATATCCTGGGTTACCACTTTTACATTCTCTTTTTCTAAAATTTTTAATAGTCCCACGTTAATGTAGGGGTCGTAAATGGTATAGGGATA
>DHSK01000109.1:0-8549 GCA_002408445.1 Syntrophomonas sp. UBA5288 | reverse complement strand
TCTGGGCTTTTACGCTCTTTTGCATAGCTTTTAAGATGTCGGTACTTTTATTGCCCAGGGTTTGTCCCAACTCCAGGCAAATATTTTTCAGTTCTTCCTTGCCCTTTTTAAGATCTATGCGTATATCCAGCAATGCCGGCAGGTTCTTAATGCCCAGTCTTACCATATCAGGCAATCCCAAAAATTTGGGGCAGAATGTTTCCGTTCCAAAATCGCCGTGCTTACGCACACTTACCAGGCGGGGACAAAAGATGTAATCCACCTTTCCGATTAAATCGGCCACATGTCCGTGATATATTTTAATGGGAATGCAGGCATCATTGACGGCTTCTTTAACCCCTTTATCCATAATATCCCTGGTGGTAGGCGATGATCTTATTACTTCATGTCCCAGTTCGGTAAAGAATACTTTCCAAAAAGGATAATAAATAAAATATGCCAACGTGCGAGGTATTCCAATCCGCGCCACTTTATTAAACCCCTCCTGTTAAAATGGAAAATTTAAGCTTTTATGCGTAAGTCTCCTACTCGCCGGGTAAAACGAACCCTATCATAATATTCTACCAAAGGCAGGGCGTACTTACGAGAAGTATTGAACAAATCCCTGGCCATAGCCAGGCTCAGCTCTTTTTCCCGGTCAAAATAATCACTTAATATCTGTTTACCTTCTTCCAGAGCGTTTCTGGTAAAATACATGTTTTCAGAAATTCTAACCAGTAACCCCTGTTCAGCTAAATATGAAATTATTTCATTAAATACCGCTTCGCTCACTCCGGCGGAGGCCTTCATTTCATCGAGCGAAGGGGGATTAAAAGGTTGTTTATACATATTTTCCAATAGTTCATCGATTACCGCTTGTTCCTGTTTTCCCGGCTGAGGCGTATGACCGGGCAGGAGCAAATAATTATTATTAACGGCAATTTTTTTCTGCTCGGATAGATATTTTATTATCTGGTTGAATTCTTTGGCATTAAGCGCTTTAAACAAGCGGCTGCGTATATCCTCCCGGGGATACCCGGGCCTCATCGGGTATGACTCATGATACTTGACCAGCGTGTTTTGGATCTGCTCATTTATCAGGTCAATTCCGTAATGGCTTAGATATCCTCCGTGTCCGGAAATATCTATGATTTTTTCATCATCCAGCAACTGCTCGACTTCCGGTTTGATTAATTCTTCCGTACTGGATGTTTTTTGGGCCAGTACTTTGACATTGATTATTTGCAGAGGATTCGTTTCCAACTCATGTAAAACAACATCATACAAACTGCCTTCCTCTTTCATGGCCATCTCATTCAGTACCTTTTCGTTAAACCTTTTTTGCCGGGAAGCAGCCGGATCTATAATAAAGCCTCCCCCTATGGTGGATACCGGAGAGTAATACCTTATTACAAACCGGTCATTTTTGTAACATACCACTTCTTTTTCCATGGCTATCTGCACCAGGGCCTCGTCTCCCGGCAGCAGTTCATCGCGGTCCAGCAGCAGAATCCGGCCCATAGTTTCATCAGTGCCAATATGAAAGCGCACCCGGTTCCAATTTTTTAAAGTGCGGGGACTGGATGACAGTAATCTCAAACGGGCATCAACCCGGTGACTGGGTTTCATGTATCCCGGTGTAGCCAGGAGGTACCCGCGCTTAATATCTGCCACTTCAATACCCTGTAGATTGACCGCTACTCTCTGACCGGCCAGGACTGTATCTACTTTTTCATTATGGTTTTGCAGAGTCCTTACTTTGACCTGCCTTTGTACCGGCATAAGTTCCAGTACATCCCCCACCTTTATCTGTCCCGACCAGAGGGTGCCGGTTACCACCGTACCAAATCCTGCTACGGTAAATACCCGGTCAATGGGCAGTCGGGCTTGACCGAAGACCGGTTTTTCGGTTACCCCCTCGGCCAACTGCTCTATTTGCTCTAAAAGCTCCGGGATTCCATCCCCGGTAACGGCCGAAACAGCTACAATTGGCGCATCCTTTAAAATTGTGGTTTGGGCGTATTCCCTGATTTCTTCTTCCATCATCAAGAGCCATTCTTCATCAACCATATCTTTTTTGGTAAGGACAATGATACCCTTGTTTACGCCCAGTAATTCTATGATGTCCATATGTTCGCGGGTTTGGGGCATGACCCCCTCATCAGCTGCAATGGTGAATATCACCATATCTATCCCGAAGGCTCCCGCCAGCATATGTTTAATAAAGCGCTCATGTCCTGGCACATCAACGATAGCCGCCTTTTGTCCTCCCGGCAAAGCAAAAGGTGCAAAACCGAGTTCAATGGATATACCTCTTTGCTTTTCTTCTTTCAGACGGTCGGTATCTATACCTGTCAGTGCCCGGACCAGGGTAGTCTTGCCATGGTCTATATGGCCTGCCGTGCCGATAATAACTCTCTTCATCTATTTTTATTTACCTCCCGCACTTTCCAGCACCCGTGAAAGTTGTTTGAACACCCAGATTTCATCACCCGCCAGAAGTGTACGTACGCTTATAAGCAGGGAATCGTCCTGCTTGCGGGTGAGTACGGCGGGGTCCATCAGCCGCAATTTTTTGGCTATGTTCTCCAACTCTATTCCGGTCAAGCTGATTTTAACGGCATAACCGGGCAGATTGTGGACCGGATAAGCTCCGCCTCCCACCATATCCTCCACCGGGATGACCTCTACCTTATTTATATAGGGAAAGTCCAGGAGGGATTTTAACATCCCGGCTATCTCCTCCGCCCGGTGCTGCAATACCTCCGCCGGCCGGGTTAACATATGCAGGACCGGTATCTCCCGGGCAGGATTATTTTTAAGGTATTCCAGCAAGGTACCTTCCAGGGCCGCAATCGTAAGTTTGTCTACCCGGAGGGCACGGGTTAACTGGTTTTTTTTCATGGCCGTGACCAGGTTTTTTCTACCCACGATTATCCCCGCCTGCGGGCCGCCCAGCAGTTTATCCCCACTGAAAGTTACAATATCGGCACCTGCCGCGATACTCTGTTTTACCAGCGGTTCCGCATTCAAGCCCCATGGTTCCAGCTCATAAAAGACCCCGCTACCCAAATCCTCCATAACCGGCAACCCGGTTTCATTCCCCAATCGAACCAGTTCCGCCAGTTTGACTTCTTCCGTAAATCCGACTATGCGGTAATTGGAGGGGTGGGCCGCGAAAAGCAATGCTGTATTGTCATTTATGGCCTCTGCAAAATCAGAAACATAGGTTTTATTGGTTGTCCCTACCTCTTGCAGGATAGCCCCGCTCTGTTTCATAACCTCAGGTATTCTGAAGGCTCCTCCGATTTCCACCAGCTGACCGCGCGATACTATAACTTCCTGATTTTGGGCCAGGGTATTTAATCCCAGCAAAACCGCGGCCGCGTTATTGTTTACCACCAGGGCGGCCTCTGCCCCCGTAAGCTCCACCAGCAATTCTTCGACATGCTGGTAACGGGAACCCCGCTCGCCTGTTGCCAGGTCAAATTCCAGGTTGCAATACCCGCCGGCCGTTTCATTAATGTATTGCAAGGCGGCCGGGCCAAGTGGTGACCGGCCCAGATTAGTATGAAGAACTACCCCGGTTCCATTAATCACCTTGCGCAAGGTACCACTGGAGGCCCGGTTGATAAGTTGCTTCAGCCGGTCATGGATCATTTCGGTTAATTCGGTCCGGCTCAATTCCCCGTCGCGGTTTTTCATTTCGTTTCTTATTTGATTGACCGCCTGTCTGATTTTTTGGGTTACAAATTCACGATTATAAATTTGCAATACATGCTTGACTCCTTCATCCAGCAAAATTTCATCGACCGGCGGCAAATTCCTGAGATTAGCCATTTTAAACCTCCCAGCGTCTGGTGATAACATAGGTTATTTTATAGTATAACTCTAGTCCTACCTCTTTAACAGACTTATATATCAAGGCAGCCAGGATTATAATGCCCAGTAGTCCGAACAAAGGATACACCTTTCCCACCAGGACGGAAAAACTCTGCATGGATAACGGTAACGCCAGGGTCATGCCGATGACCAAACAAGTTTGATATTTGGTGCCGGTGAGGCGGGCGATACGTTGTGAAAAGCCATACGCATTGGCCAGTGCGGTGGTCAGAATACCTACCCATAGTACCAGTATATATACGGTTTTGATTTGAGAAGATATTTGCCCGGTTATGAACAGCATGGGAACTTCGTAAAGGCTGACCGCAGGCAAATATTTCACCATGGCTATATAATATATTACTACCAGAAAACCAAGTAAAAGTCCGCCCCAGATAGCACCCCCTACCCCCTGACGCCTGCTGGTCAAGGTTTGATATTCAGTTAAGACTACCATGGCCAGGGCAAAATTGTAGGCTACGTATAATATACTGGCCACCAACCAGTTGCCTGAATGGTAAATCCGGATGGAATTCGCATATGTCACCTGGTTTCCGTCCAGCCCAAAGGCGGCATAAACAGTTATTCCCAGCAGTAAAATCAGTTTTACCGGCACCAGCAAATTATAGGAAAGTATCAACCCCTTTTTACCCGCACCTAACATCAATACGATTAAGAAATAGGCCAGGATTATACCCAGATACTTGGACAGATAGAGGTGCTCCGAAAATATCGCTCCACTGGCCGCTATCATGGTGCTGATACCTAAAAACAGGAAAACGGCCAGCATAAAATCAATGATACTGCCGTACTTCGGTCCAAATAAATGGGCCAGCATATTCTGGTAGCTGGAAATACTGTGATTATGTGCCATATATAGGAGCAAAGCTCCCATCAGTGCAAATAACACCCCGGCTATTATGGCGCCGGTGAATCCCTGGCTGCCGTAATATACGAAGAATTGCATGATTTCCTGCCCGGAAGCAAATCCCGCCCCAATTACAGCACCCAGATAAGCCATGACCAGCATTAATCTATGTTTAACCAACCTCACCCCCTTTAACATCGGTTTAGCTAATTGATATGTTAGAGCGGGTAAAGGCATTCATTATTTTTAGTTGGCTGTTCTTACCCCGGGGATATTTTTCTTTAAGTATAAAAATATTCTGGGCGGTCAAACTATTTTAAAAACAGCTTTTGGGAGGCATACATGGAAATGTTGCAGTTGGAGGCCGAAAAGTTTTCTTATCATTATCAGGACCCCCTGTGTATAACTAAAATCGAGCAAGCAGTGCGGACGATGCTGCACTCTTTTCAATTAGATGAGTCCATGTCCCTGGTTTACCTTTGCATTGGAACTGACCGCGCTACCGGCGATTGTTTAGGCCCTTTGGTGGGGACACGCCTGAAACTGCTGCTGCCCTCGGCCCATGTTCTGGGAACCCTGGATGAACCCGCTCATGCCGCTAATCTGGAAGAAGTTTTGCATTCATTAACCATAACCTATTCCAACCCGTTTGTGGTAGCCATCGATGCCAGTCTAGGCAATGCTGACCGGATAGGATTTATTAATGTTAACAAGGGATGTTTGAAACCAGGTACGGCTCTTAAGAAGGTGTTACCTGAAGTTGGTCAATTTCATATATCCGGCGTAGTAAATGTGGGTGGATATCTGGAATATATGGTTCTGCAAAATACCCGTTTAGGTACGGTCTACCGCATGGCCGATATCATCTCCCGGTCCCTGTTCCTGGCCCATTTGCGCTACACCGAAAAGCAGGGGGTATTAGCAAGGTAAAAGCCCAGGCCGGGAAATATGCGGCTGCGGTTTTACGCCCACCTTTTAGCTCGAGACCTACTTTCATCTGCTCGACGGACTGAAAGCAGGAATGGCCTCGGGTTAGTAGAGCGGGAATACTGCGTGCTGCTGTCTTGGATTGGTTAGTTATACGCTGGCGGGATGAGAAGAGGCTGATCCGATAGCCCCACGGTCCGGCCTGCTAGGCGATACCTTCAGGCCGATGCAGGGTATCAGCCGATTAGTGTTTTTTAGCTTCCTGGGTTTTGCCCAGTTTAAAATCGTATTCCCGGGCGTTCTTGGTCTCCGGGGCGTTTTTGGCCATTTTGAAATTGCCGTCCAGCAGTCCGCCTTCCTCAACTGTAATGGTGGCACAGGCCACATCGCCGTTGATGCTCCCGGTTGAAGTTAGCTCGAAACGTCCGCGGGCTATCACATCACCTTCAATTTTTCCGCCCAGGATTATGTTCTCTGCTTTTACCCCACCTTTGACCTTCCCCTTCTCACCGATCAGAATATCGCCTTTGACATCCAGTTGTCCCTCAATGCTGCCATCAATCCGCATGGAACCCTGGGCAAAAATCTGCCCTTTAATCTCCACTCCCTGCGAAATCAGACTTTCGATGCCCTGTATATGCCGGTCCTTCTTAAGCATAATTATCCTGCCTTTCCTGCTGATTTTATGGAAGATATAGCAGCGGATCCTGAGTAGTTCCTGCTTTAATGATAGTAAAGTGTAAATGTGGTCCGGTGCTGCGCCCGGTGGTCCCCATCAGTGCAATCTGCTGCCCTTTTGCAACTTTTTCTCCGTTTTCTACCATCAGTTGCGAGTTGTGTCCATACCGGGATATTATCCCATAGCCGTGATCTATTTCAATCGTTTTACCATAGACCGTTGTCCATCCGGCAAAAATAACGGTTCCTTCTCCGGCGGCCAGAATCGGCGAGCCCACCTGACCGGCTATATCAATTCCATCATGAAAAGACTCATTGCGGCTTTTAAAAGGTGATTTACGCCAACCGTAGTCTGAAGATATTTCCCCGTGGCAGGGCCATTGATTGGGCAATGCTTTATAGTATGCCTGGTTCTTTTTTACGGTTTGCATATACTTATCCAAAGTTCTGCTTTTATCGGTTATTTCTTCCTTTATTACTTCAGTTTGGTTCAGGATTTCACGATCATTAGTTCTGATCATCCCCCGATTCGGGGTTTCTTCGGGCTCGGCCCGGATGCCCATCATTTTCTGTATCTGCACTTGTCTTTGAGTCAGGGCCTCCTGTTCAGTACGAATCTCCTCCATTTGCTGCTTCATATTTTGAATAGTTTTATCTTTATCACGATTTTCCTGTTTTATCTCATTGACCTTTCTTATTTCCATCCGATCGGAAACTGCCATCCATGTACTCATAAGCACCAAAAATACAATCAGGGCTCCCGCACTTAACATGATTTTAATCGTCCGTGCCGTTAAGGTTATTTTTCTGGCTTTATCGGTATTGCCTGGAACGAACATTACCGTAACCGGTTTTTTCTTTTTAATTTTTTTGTTTTGCGTCCGTTTCATTTTGTAACCCCAATTTTTTGATGTATATTTAATACTAATGAATACATATTATTGCGCCTTATTTCGTCATGATAACAATTTTTATGTAATTTGTAAATTTGACATGTATTATGTATAAATTCCGCTTTTTGCTTAATGGAGGTTTGTTATGCAGTCCTATTTTGATTGTTTTTCCGGTGTAGCCGGTGACATGCTGGTGGGTGCTTTACTCGATGCGGGAGCTCCTTTTGAGGTTCTCAGACAATGTATTGACAGCATGCAGTTTGATGTTGCCATACGTTCCGAACGCCGGCTCGTGCAGGGTATCAACAGCACCAAATTTATAGTGGAGCCCGGACAGGTGCAGCCGGTCCGTCATTTATCCGCCATCTTAGAAATTATTGATCGGGCTCTGGCACCGGATGCGGTCAAAACTAAGGCCAAGGAGATTTTTGAACAGCTGGCCGGGGCCGAGGCCTGTGTACATGGTGTTCCGGCCGAACAAATCCATTTTCACGAAATTGGTGCGGTGGATACCATTGTGGATATTGTAGGAACATTGCTCTGCCTGCATGAATTAAAGATTACCAGTTTCCATTCATCGCCTCTTCCCTGGAATACCGGATATGTAACGATCAGCCATGGAAAGTATCCGCTGCCGGCGCCGGCTACTGCCATTTTGCTTAAGGATGTGCCTGTTTTCGGTTCTTCTTGTGATCAGGAACTGGTTACCCCGACCGGTGCGGCAATTCTTACCGGCATCTGCTCGTCATTTGGGCCTCTTCCCACCTCGACCCTTCGTGCGATTGGTTATGGCGCGGGAACTTTAACCAGATCAGATGGAGTTCCCAATCTGCTCCGGGTGATTATAAGTGACGATTCTGCTTTAGCCCAACCTCCCACTGAGCCGGTTGGCGTGATCGAAACGCAGATTGATGATATGAATCCCGAGTTTTTTACCCATCTTTATGATCTTATCCAAAGAGAAAGCAGCATACTAGATCTATTTACTACCCCGGTTTATATGAAGAAGAACCGCCCTGGTGTTCTGATATCGGTAATTGTTCGTCCGCACGATATTGAACAGGTTGCCTCTTTAATCCTGTCCCATAGTACCAGTCTGGGGGTAAGGACCCGAATTGAGACCCGGTATTTTCTAAAGCGCAGCCAATTTTCAGTGGATACGCCCTGGGGACCGGTTCGGATTAAAAGTGCTCACCTTCCCGATGGTCGTCTCCGCAATAAGCCTGAGTTTGAAGATTGCCGGGATATCGCGGTCAAGCAGGATATTTCCCTGGCTGAAGTCTATGATTTTGTTAACAAGAAAATATAAAACCGTAGGCCGG
>DHSK01000104.1 GCA_002408445.1 Syntrophomonas sp. UBA5288 | reverse complement strand
GTTGAGGTGGGAAATCGAGGCTAGTTTATCATACGCTGATCTTACCCTTACTTTTTGGAATAATCAAAAAATCCCTTGCCGCTTTTTACGCCGTAATGACCTGCCCGCACTTTTTGCTTAAGGGCTAAGGCAGGCCGGAATTTAGGGTCACCGAATTCTTTATAAAAGTATTCTATAACCATTAGCAGTACATCAATACCAATCAAGTCGCATAAGGCCAGAGGTCCAATAGGCATATTGGCCCCCAGTTTCATGGCCTGATCGATTTCCTCGGCGGAGGCCACGCCTTCCTGATAGGCGGTCGCAGCATCGTTCAAATAGGGCACCAGAATTCGGTTTACAATAAAGCCGGGAGCTTCTTTGGCTGGTATAGCCGTTTTGCCAATGATTTTGCAGGTTTCCATGGCCGCGGCCACAGTTTCTTCACTGGTTTCCGCCCCGGGGATAACTTCCACCAGTTTCATTACCGGTACCGGATTGAAGAAATGCATTCCCACCACCCGGTCAGGTCTGCCGCTGGCTGCAGCAAGTTCAGTTATGCTGAAACCAGAGGTGTTTGAGGCTATAATGGTTTGAGGCCGGCAAATATCGTTGAGGTCTTTAAAAACCTTTTTCTTGATATCAATATTTTCCACGATTACTTCGATAACCAGATCGCACTCTTGAAAATCGATATTATGAGTGCTGGTGGTTATATTACTTAAGAAAGCAGCCTTATCTTGATCGGTAATTTTGCCTTTGCTTAAATCCCGGTCCCAATTTTTGATCATTCCCTTAACCGCTTTATCCACAAAGCTTTGCTCCAAATCAATCAGTACCACCTGCAAACCGGATTGGGCGGCTACCTGGGCAATTCCTGCACCCATGGTTCCAGCCCCTAATACTCCCAGCATTTTAATAGCCATATCAAATTCCTCCTTCCCACAACCTTATAACACTTCAACAATAGTTGCCATGGCCGGGCCTCCGCCTGCACACAGGGCAGCGCAGCCAAATCTCTTGTTCCGGCGTCGGGCTTCATTGGCCACGGCCAGAACCAATCTTAACCCGGTATTGCCGACCGGATGCCCTAAAGAGATCCCCGAACCATTTAAATTTACTTTGTTCATATCCAGCTTCAATTCACGGTTGCAGGCTAGAAATTGGGCGGCAAAGGCTTCGTTGATTTCCCAGACATCAATGTCGTCAGGTTTCATATTGGCTAACTTTAAAGCGCGGTTTACGGCGGGAACTACTCCAATTCCCATAATATCCGGAGCCACAGAGGCCGAAGCAGTAGTTACGATACGAGCCAGTGGCTTTAAGCCCAGCTCTGCTGCCCTGTCGGCTCCCATCAAAATTACGGCACAGGCAGCATCATTAATGGCCGAAGCATTACCGGCAGTTACGGTTCCGCCTTTTTTAAAAGCGGGCGACAACCTGGCGAGGGATTCCATATTGGTGTTAGGGTTGGGATGTTCGTCCGTATCAAATATCACCGTTCCCTTTTTGGTCTTGATTTCTATGGGAACGATCTCATCTTTTAATCTGCCTTCCTTAATAGCCGCACAGGCCCGCTGGTGGCTTAGTAAAGCCAGTTCATCCTGTTCCTGACGGGTGATATCATATTTTTCCGCCAGGTTTTCGGCGGTGATGCCCTGATGATAATTAAAGAAAGCATCAATCAAGGCATCGTAGAGCATACCATCCAGAAGCTCAACTGTGCCTATCTTGTAGCCCGTACGGGCCTTTTTCAGCAGGAAGGGGACATTGGTCATACTCTCTATACCAACCGCAGCGCCTATATCGATCTTGCCCAGCATGATTTCCTGACTTATTATTTCAGCCGCCCGCATGGAGGAGGGACATTGCTGGTTGATGGTTACTGATACGGTTTCTACCGGACACCCGGCCCCTAAAGTTATCTGCCGGCCGGGGTTGCCCTTACAGCCTGCCTGATAAACGTGTCCGGTCGCTACTTCTTCTATTAGAGAAGCATCAACCCCGGCTTTGCTTAACGCAGCTTTAAATGCTATAGTTCCCAGTTCCACCGCGGAAAAATCTTTAAGGGAACCTAAAAAATCACCGATAGCGGTTCTCATACCACCTACGATAACAACCTCACGCATATTTTCTCCACCTTTCTTTACTAATTCATTTAAATTACAGATTTGAGGCTTTTATGCAGTTGCATCCTACCTCATTTTGTAAATATTCAATGGATCGATCTCTTCCCGTAACAAACGGATTTCATCCACTAAAATGTGATCGGCTTCGGTGGAACGGGAAACATCAATATCGAAACCGGTATTGGCTTTTACAACTTCAGGGCTAATACCGGGAAAATATTTATCAAGGTACATTATTTTGTCATCATCGTTGAATTTGAATATTCCCATGGAAGATATAAAACAGCTGGGACCTCCCTGCAGGCCTAATTCCTCCCGCCTGACCAAGGTGCCTTCCGGCCATTTTTTAACCATCCAGCCAGGAGTGGTAAGGTGATCCACAAACTCACATACCCGTCGCTTCTGGTGGGCCATCAGCACTACGGTGGTCTTGGCAAAGACTCCGATATCAACCGCGCCGGCCGTTCCCGCCAGTCTTTTTTGAGGCTTGTTATAATCTGCGCCGATAAAGGTAGAATTTACATTCCCGTATTTATCGATCTGTGCGCCGCCGATAAATCCGAAATCTATTTCATAGCGGCTCAGCGGAAACAGCCCTTCGGGATCTCCCAACTGCGAGGAGGCCCCATAAGTTAGGCGGCTATCCATAATAGATATGGCTAACTCCTGAGGGTTGGCATCAGCCTGTCCGGTCTCTACAAAAATGATCATATTAGGGCTATAGATCATTTTGGCTAATTGGGAAGCCACCAGGGGCAAACCGGTTCCGATCAGGCCTTTTTTGCCGTCGAAATTAGCCAGAAACCGAGCGGCGTGTACTACCATGGCTTCGACTGCGGTATATTCGCCGATTTTCGCATATTGCTGAGTCATTATTCCATCCCTCCTTTTTTTCGGGGAAGATAGCCATAAGGCGGCACCGCTCTTAGTTTTTCCAGGCGGCTGGCCCCTAACTTATCCAGATAGTCTTCATGCCCCCCGGCATTGAAGATCCATGTTTCAGCCCATTTATCGAAACCCTCCTGGGTGGCACAGCTCCGGGCATATTCCTGCAGGAAGGCAATATCCATGTCGTAATAATTGTGAACCTGGCCGGGATGGGCTCCCCAGGGCGCCTCAACCACCAGGTCCACCGAAGTGCAAGGTATGCAATTGCGGTTTGGATCTTGCCTTATATATGATTCCGGCACCACCTGTTCGGCGGTAATTATTACTTTGCGGGCGGAGAGGGCAGCAAAGTGGTCAAAGGTGAGACTGCCGTCAATTCTTACCGTTCCTTGTTCTCCGGCCATCTGCACATGACAGATGCAAACATCCAATTTGATAGCGGGAATTAACTGAATCGTACCCATGTCAAAGAAGGGATCTTCCATTAAAACATATTTCTTATGCGGCAATCTATCCTTATTCCGGGCTATTTCCGTCACCCGGGATAAGTTATCATAGGCCGGGTTTAGCACATCGGTCCCGATGCAAGTCTTGGAAGCAATAAAAGGCACTCCGGCCATACCGGCCATTACTCCGATCGAGTAATCGAGGTGACCGATGTCGTCGATTATAATGCTGCCTTCTTCGGATCTTCTTTTTAAATTGGGGGAAATGCCGAACGCTCCATTGGCGGAATAGGTACCGCGATAAGCAGCGATGCACCCGGCGCCCACCAGGATATCGTCTGAAAGCGAACAGGTTCCGATCAGTACCAGATTCTTTTTTCTCTGGCGCACCATCTCCATGGCCGCCGCTACCGGTCGTCTATTTTCAACTATGCCTCCGCTGAGTATGACGTCTCCATCCTTTATTTCCTGGATGGCATCATGAAGGCTTACTACTTTGTTCATATCCATCCTCCTTCTTTCTGGCGGAATGACCAGGCTTTTACCAGCTCTGCAACTGGTATCCCCATGGAGCTGCCGATCTTAATTTTGTTAACCTGGATGCGCCCAATTTATCTAAATATTGATCGCGGGATGCCACATCGAAAATCCATTCCTCCGCCCACATGTCAAAGCCTTCACTGGTTTTGGCGGCCTCTGCATAATTCCTGATAAATGAAATATCAGTATCGTAACAGCCTGGCACCTGGCTGGGGTGCCCTCCCCAAGGAATTTCCACCACCATGTCAACTGCGGTGCAGGGAATCTGGTTGCGATTCGGTTCCCGGCGCAGGTATTCTTCGGGTACTATTTGCTCGGTAGTAATAATCACCGTCTTCGCCGCATGAATAAAATAATGATCAAATGCTAAACTCCCGCTGATTCTGGCGGTTCCCAGCTCTCCCGCTACGGGGGTATGAATAATGGCCACGTCGGCGGGCATGGCCGGTAGAAGTTTTACCGTTCCCTGGTCATAAAAAGGATCTTCAACCAATTCAAACTTCTTTTTGGGAATCATACCTTTATTACCGGCTTTGTCTAATAAAACCTTGTTTCTATCCATCTGGTCATTTAATACATCGCTCCCCAGAGTAGCACGGGTAGCCACGAAGGGACTTCCGATCATGGCGGCCATTGCTCCGTAGATTATATCCAGATGTCCAATCTCATCCGGGAAAAACTGACCTTCTTCAGTCTTGCGCAGCGTTGCCGGAGATAGACCGAAAGTAGCAATTCCGGTGTAACAACCCCGCCAGGCCACCGCACATCCGGCGCCCACCAGAATATCTTCGGCTAGGGAACACTGGGCCAGCAGAATTAGTCCTTGCTTGTGCTGACGCACTATTTCATAGGCCGCAGCCATAGGCCGGCGCGTGTCAATAAATGCGCCCAGCATGAGTATGTCACCGTCATTTATGGTGCTGATGGCTTCCGGCAGGGAAACTACCTTGCTATTCCGGGCGGGTCCGGGTGTTTTATTAAATAGATTATTCATTTGCGCCTACCTCCCCATCTGGTGGATTTTTCAGCATATCATCTGCATCATCTTATCCTTTGGCCAGTGCGCTTTTACCAATAATTATGCGTTGTACTTGAGCTGTACCCTCAAAAATTTGTAGGATTTTGGCATCGCGCATCATTTTCTCAACCGGATAGTCTCGGCAGAAGCCATATCCGCCCAGGATCTGTACCGCGTTGGTAACGACCCGGTTGGCGGCATCGGCAGCAAAGCACTTGCTCATGGCCGATAGATCAGCAGCCATCAATTTTTCATCCAGCAGCCAGGCGGCTTTCTGCCATAAAAGCTGAGATGCCTCTATTTCCATGGCCATATCGGCCAGCATAAACAATACGGCCTGATGATCGCCTATATTTTTACCAAAAGCCTTTCTTTGATTGGCATAATCTCGGGCATATTCATAGGCGGCCAGGGCTATACCGGTAGAAGCAGAAGCAATAAAGGGACGGGATGAATTGAAGGATTTCATTGCCAGTTTAAATCCGTCACCTTCCTCACCAATCCGGTATTTCTTATGCACTTTTACGTTGTCGAGGATAATTTCAGAGGTTTCCGAGCAGCGCATGCCCATTTTGTGCTCGCTTTTGCCGAATGACACGCCTTCGGTTTTGGTATCAACCATAAAGAAGGATTGGCCTCTATTCCCCTTGCTGGGGTCGTGAGTAGCCAGAACCGTCAATTTGTCGGCATGTTTGCCATTGGTGATAAAGATTTTGGTGCCATTTAGAATGTAATAGTCCCCATCCTTTTTACAGGCGGTTCTAATTCCGGCTACATCTGATCCGGCTCCCGGCTCGGTTACGGCATAGGCAGCCAGTTTGCCTTCTTCGCACAGACTGGGATACCAGTAATCCCACTGCTCCGGGGTGCCGCCATACAAAACCGGTTCAGAAGCCAGCATGTTGGCAATAGGAGTGATGGCAATTCCCAGGCAGCCGCGGCATAATTCTTCCACCACCATGCACAAGCCCACATTGCCAAAAACCATACCATTGTATTTTTCCGGTGCATTCATGCAATTAAGCCCCAGCTCAAACATCTTTTTAACTTCCGGCCAGGGGAACTCCTCGGATTCGTCATAAGCTGCTCTGACTGGAACGATCTCATTTTCCACAAATTTACGGACAGTCCGCTGCAGTGCGAGCTGGTCGTCAGTATAGGTGAATCCAAAAGCCATCTTATACTACCCCCTTCATAAGAAATCTTTTATATTTGGGTTAAAACATGATCCCTCCTTTTTTATGAACTCACAGCATTGATTTGCAAAAGCTGTGCCAAGAGCGTCAAAGTGGCTCTGATC
>DHSK01000159.1 GCA_002408445.1 Syntrophomonas sp. UBA5288 | reverse complement strand
CTTTACAACATTCTGAGTAATTTACGGCTGGTTGCCTTTTTAGGAATTATTTTAGGTGCAATACTTTATTACTTTGAATGTTGTAAAGATGATCTTCTTTATTAAATTGCTGGGAATATCTTTTTGCCCGTATTTGATATTCATGTTTCGCATTATATTTATCCAAAAAGCATCTTCTCCATTTGATAATTTGTTTGTAATCATATCATGATGACTAATATCTCTTCAAATTTTTAATTTGAGGCTTCCCGGGCTGAATTTCATTTTAGTATATCTAAACAGTAAACCTTTTTAGCCCCTTTTCATATAGATAATAAAACGGGGTTTTATGGGGAGGTAGACCAGGTGAGAAACAATGAGCGTTCGCCCTATTATTATTTTGGCAGCAGGACGCTCCGTTTTCGGATTCCTTTTATGCAGGGCAATGATATTAAGGTCCTGCAGGAATTGTTGAACCTCCTGCCCGATAATATTGTAAGTGAACCGCTGGTGCCGGACGGGGTTTTCGGCAACACCACCCGGGTGGCGGTGAAGCAATTTCAGGCTTATTTTGACCTGCGGATCGATGGTATGGCAGGGCCTGAAACCTTTTTTGCTCTGGGACATCGAACCGGTCCTTATGCTACCGATGGTCCGGTATTCTCCTCCCGCCTGATTAAGCCCGGCTCTAACGGTAATGATGTGACTATTCTGCAAAACCGTTTGGGTGCTTTTCGCAAAGGTTATCTGAACCGGCCCGCCGGCGGCAAATACGATAAATTCAGCCAGGAAGCAGTAATACGATTCCAGCATGATTTTCCTGACCTTAACCCTGATGGTATAGTTGGTCCTCAAACTTACGATGCTCTTTTTATCTGGGCACCTTTGGGTGGAAGGACGCTTAGGCGGGCCAGGAACGGTCTCGATACCTATTGGCTGCAATGCCAGCTTTTTATCCTGGGATACTATAACCGGCCTTTACATGGCTATTTTGATGCAGCTACTGAAAAGGCGGTACGCAGCTTTCAAACTGATGCCATTCTACGTATAGACGGAAGCGTCGGCCCGCAGACCTTCCTCGCTCTGGGCACCAGTTCTCCGTATCCTTCCAGCCTTTATTATTATCGCGTTGCTAAAGGCGATTCCGTCTTCCAAATAGCACACCTTTTTAATCAAAACATGGAGGAAATAATCAAGCTTAATGATCTTCAGCCGCCTGATTATAACGTCTATGCCGGTCAGATGCTATCATTGCCTTCCCCTCTTACCTTCCATCTGGTTGAAAAAGGCGAGACTCTGGAACAGGTGGCCCGCAAGTATGCTATACCGCTGTCCGATATGTTAAAAGCCAATCCACTCGTTCCTTCGTCTGCCCTGCTTCCCGACGAAATGATCGTACTGCCGCGCTTCCGGCAGGTAATGGAAGGAACCTTGATCTACCTGCAAAATGATAGTAATGGCTATAATCTCAAAACCCTGAATCTCAGCCGGCTACATACCAGTACGGCAGCGTTTCTGGGCGAAGCCCGCCCGCCGGAAATATTTTTGTTTGCCAGCGACCGTAAGGCAAGTATTATAACGGTCCATAACGGGAAAAACATAACTACGGTCGATCTGGAAACAGGAGTAATAAAAAAATTCAGAGTAAATGACACCACCAATTATCTGGATTGGTCTCCGGATGTGACGAAATTGGTACTAAACGAAGGGATAGTTTTGGACGGGCAAACCGGTCGGGAAATTTTCGGTTTGGACGGAGTAATTTCCCCCCGGTGGTTTAATGACAGCAAAACTTTGCTTTATACTTCAAAAGGGTATTTTAATACCATAGATATTACTACCGGCCAGGTTAGCAACTTATTCTCCCGCCCCGACGAAAGCATCTGGTTTTTTCGCCTGAGTCCCGACCAGGCCTGGCTGCTTTTCTTTGCCTTTATACCTCCCGGGCGGATTACGGTGACTTATCGCTGCAATCTTTCCACCCTGGCATGGGAAGAAATAAGCAGTAATGATTTTGCCGCTGCCTGGGGTAGAAATTCCAGTCAATTTTTGCTTATGGCCCGGGATTATTATGGTGAATTTTTCCCCTGGTTCTACTGTAATCTGCGGCTTGATGACCTGGACAGCAACCGTTCCGGTCAGGTTTATGCCAAAGGTATGGAACTAGGATCAAATCCTTTTGCAATAAATGATAAACAGTTTGCACTGGTGCTTTTTAATCCTTCCACTTTTTATGATGTTAAAAACCAGGCCCGGGATATTTTTGTTAAAGACCTGACTTCCCGGCTAATAACCAGGGTTACCGGGGGAGAAAAAGCGTTTAGCCCAAACTGGCTATAATCATTAAAAACAGGTAACATATTATGTATTAATCATGCCGAACAAGAAAGGAGTTTCAACTATGGAAAAAGAGTATTATAACCTTTCCGGACCAATGCTGCAGCAACTGCCTGCCGGAGCCTTCTTGAGCGTTAAGGCCGCAGACCGGGTAAATACTATGACCATCGGCTGGGGGGCAATCGGCTTTATATGGCAACGGCCGATCATACTGGTGGCAGTCAGACCATCGCGTTACACTTTCGGGTTAATTGAGGAAGCAGGCCAATTTACCGTAAGTTTACCCGCTTCCAATGAGCTGAAGAAAGAACTGGCCATAGCCGGTACCAAATCAGGACGGGATGTGGATAAATTCGCTGCCTGCGGCCTGACCGCGCAGCCGGCTAAAGAGATAGAAAGCCCTGTAATTAAGGAATGCAGCCTGTTTTTCGAATGCAAGGTGGTATATAAACAAGCCCTGGATCCGGGTAACCTGGATGAAAGTATTAAAGCCAAGCATTACTCTAATGATGATTATCATACTATGTACTACGGTGAAATCGTGGCGTGTTACTCCACCAAATAACATAACAGATCGTAAAAGATCCACCCGCGTTATTCCGGTCGGGATGCCCATCTTCTTAGATTCTCTTCGCAATTGAGAATCTCACCGGTTGAGCGTCTTTCGGGATGAGATCTTATCTTAAAAAACTAATTGCCCTGTGCTCTTTGCGAGAGCACAGGGCAGTTGCATTTTGCATATATTTTATTGGGTAATTACAGTGCCCGGGTTAGTCGGCTGGCCGGTCGGGTCAGTGACCGGCGGATTGATTGGTTCTGTATTCCCGGGCGGTTGTTCAGGTTCAACCGGGGGTGTGGTATTGTCACCGTTCCCCTCGTTCCCGCCGGTAGAATCATTTCCTCCGGTATTACCTTGATTACCCTGATTGCCGCCTTCGGTCCCGTTCTCGCCGGGGTCGGTTTGTTCAGGCTGCTCGGTCTCTTCCTGGATCTGCTCTACTTCCTCTTTTATTTTCTCCAGATCCTGGGTTGGAGTAGGTTGATATTTCTTCTGTTTAGCCAACCAATCAGGCGGGTCGGACACTACCTCAAATTTCTCACCATTAAACAGCTTCGCTACTATGCCATCAGCAACTTCTTTGTCTGCTTCCCAGTAGCTGGCCCCGCTGGACGGGTCTGTAAAAGGATAACCGGGCAGAGTCTGGGTTATTATGCTGTCCGTTTTATCAAAATCCTTGGCCATTTTGGCCAAATAAGCCATATCTGACAATGGAATATTAGTATGCACATTTTTCTGAATCTCGGGAATCAGTTCGTGCAGCTTAATGATAGTGGAAGGTTGAAATATCTCTTTAGCCAGCGCTTTTATAAATTTTTGCTGACGCTGGGTTCTGCCTATATCAGCCGTTGGTCTGTCCCTGAATCTTACATAGCCCAATGCTTCTTCGCCGTTAAAGTAATGTTCGCCCTTGGTAATACTAATAGCCAGCTTGGGATTAATCGGGTCAGGGTGACGCATATCATCGTCTACGTAAATGTGCACTCCGCCCAGAGTATCTACAATTTTGGCGAAACCGTAAAAATTGGTTACTACATAATGATCCACTTTTATGCCTAATAATTTGCTGACCTCTTTACAGGCCGCTTCAGGACCTCCGGTATAATTTACACTGTTTATTTTTATACTTTTGCCGGTCAAGGTTTTGATACGCGTATCCCGCGGTATGGAAACCATTACCGTGCGTTTAGTTTTAGTATCGATACTGGCGAGAATCATCGTATCACTGCGTGAATTGCTCTTGGTATCCCGGGCATCAATGCCCATAAATAGTATATTTATATTTTTACCCTGGCTCACTTTATTTGGTATGGAAGGACTGCCAAATTGTCCGCCGATAAGAGCGCCTGCGCCAAAAGTAACACCAAATACGGCAATTAACAATAAGAGCTTTCCTTTAAATAAATTAAATAACTTCACCGATTAAACCTCGTTTCCTATCCGGTATAAATTCGATAATAATTCACTTAATTTTACTCCCATCATCCTCTCACTGTCTATGGACTTTTTTCCCTGTAATATTCCCTATCGTCTCTCTCGCTTTAAAAATCACCTTAATAATAATTCACCCACGGTTTTCAGCAGAGTAGTCAAACCCTCACCGGTTTGGGCCGAGACCATTAGCCTATTCTCCCGGTCCAGCTCAGGGGCCAGGTCTATTTTGTTAAATACCGTAAGCAGACGTGATCGGTCTGCCCCCAGGTGGTCGAGCACCTCTTCCACTACTTCGATCTTATCCAAATAATCGGGGTCGGTAATATCAACCACATGCAGCAATAAATCAGCTTCAACCGCTTCTTCCAGTGTCGCCCGAAAGGCAGCTACCAGATGGTGGGGAAGATTTTGAATAAATCCAACCGTGTCGGTAATCAGGAATTCCTGACCACCAGGTAAGCGCATTTTGCGGGTAGTCGTATCCAGGGTCTGAAACAAGGCATTGCTGGCTTCAACCTGCTCAGTGCCGCTGGTATGAGCTGACCGGCACAGGGCATTAAACAAAGATGATTTGCCGGCATTAGTATAACCTACCAGGGAAACCTCCCGGAGTCCGGCACGGGATCGCCTGAGCCGGTGAATAGCTCTGGTAGTCTGCAATTTATGCATCTGCTTTTTTAAATCATTGATACGCTTGCGCAGATAGCGCCTATCCATTTCCAACTTTTGCTCGCCGGCACCTCTGGTGCCTATTCCACCGCCTAACCGGCTCATTTCCTGTCCCCGGCCGGTCAGTCTCGGCAGCCGGTACTCCAGTTGGGCCAGTTCAACCTGGAGCTTGCCTTCACTTGACTGGGCACGCTGGCTGAAAATATCCAGAATCAGCATGGTACGGTCAATTATTCTTATTTCCAGGCTCTCTTCCAGGTTCCGCAATTGCACCGGTGATAGTTCACTGTCAAAAACAATCAGGTCCGGTGCCAGTTCTTCCGCCAGATGCCTAAGTTCCAATAGCTTACCCTTGCCTATATAGGTTGATGCCAGCGGGCGTTCTCTGGCCTGTACCAGAGTGGCAATGACCTCGCCTCCCGCAGTCTCAACCAGTCCCTGCAGTTCCTGCAGGGAGGATTCAAAATTGGCCGTACCGGCCTCCTTGGCTTTGACTCCAACCAGAATAACCTTTTCTTTAATTTCGTTCACTCCTACACCTGCTTATAAATTATATAGTACTTTTGAGGGTTAATAATTTCACTAGAAGGTTATTTTTGTCCCATTCCGCCGGCAAATGAAGTTTGTCCGCAGGAAAGCTGCCCCCCGTGCGTATTACAGGGAAGACTGCCTTTGTAAGTCAAATCGGTATTTTCCACAAAGGCGCCTCCCTCTCCTTTGCTACAAAAGCCGGCATCTTCGAGGGTTATCAATACGGTTATGGTATAACAGTCATATAATGACACCAGGTCTATATCCCGTGGACCTGCTCCCGCCATTTGGTAACAATTCACCGCCGCCCGGTGGACAGGGCTGGTAGTTAAAGAAGGCGCATAAACAATCGAGTTATGGGTGCAGGATTCACCCATTCCCTGTATAAAAACGGGCCGATAGGGACAGTCCCGGGCCTGTTCCGCCCGGCTGACTATTACAGCCCCGGCTCCGCTGCAAGGTCTTACAATCTCCAATAGATGGATGGGATCGACTATTAAGGGCGACCTTAATACCTCTTCAATGGTTAATGGTTCTTTGAATAAAGCATCCGGGTTGGCCAGTGCATTTATTCTCTGGTCTACCGCAATTTTGGCCAATTGCTCCGGCTTAGTGCCGAATTCATGCATATGACGGCGGGCTGCCAAGGCATACCCCGAATTAAATCCCATCGGGCCGTAAGGTAAATCAAAGTCAACCTCCGCCCTTGACATTACCGCCATTTTACCTTCCATATCATTAAATACCTGAGTATCCCAGATCCCACCGGCGAGACACAAACAGTTGGAACAAAGGCCGCAGGCCACCGCTGCCGCCGCTCGGGCCACAGCCCCTGCCGCACTGGCACCGCCCAGTTCCACTACATTCAAATAATCCGGGTAAAGCTGCAGATATTCCGCCACCTGGGCCGGCCACATAAAAGAAGTATCCTCCGACGGCGGCGCCACCAGCAAGCCATCAATATCCTTTTTGCTCAGGTCCGAATCGCGCAGAGCCAGGGCAGCTGCCTCAGCCAGCAATTCCAAAGTTGAACGGCCTCCGGCCTTTTTCATCGGCTTCAGTTCTCCTATTCCAGTAATAGCCGCCTTCCCGCTTATATTCATGTTATTCACTCCCCCTTTTTACAATGCCTTGCCGAAAAAAACCGTCCCCATGCCCGGTTTAGCCAGGCTGGGATGCTTCCATGGTGTCACTGACTTCCTCCCAACGCCGGTAGGAATCCTCCAGATGTTGCTGTACTTCCCGGTATTGCGAATTGATCTCGCGCGATTTTTCTTCATTGTTATAAGTTAAAGGGTCGGATAGAATACTTTCCAATTCAGTTTTCCTCTTTTCCAGTAAGGTTATTTCTTCCTCCAACTGTTCCAGATCCCTTTGTAAATTTTTCAAAAGTCTTTGCTGTTGTTTTTGCTCATCATCCTGCGCACTTTTCCGGCTTTCATTGTGGATCGCTTTCTTTTCGATTTCCTGGGCAGCCTGTTTTTCCAGCAATTTTTCATGATAATAGGAATAATTGCCCCAGCAAAGCTGGAGCGCCTTATCCTCCACTACCACCACCTGTTCAGCTATGGCATCGATAAAACAGCGGTCATGAGATATAAAAAATATAGTGCCCGGATAATTCCTAAGCATATTCTCCACCGCTTCCCGGCTTTCAATGTCCAGATGATTGGTAGGTTCGTCCAGAAGCAGGAAATTAGCACCGCTTAACACCAGCTTCAGCAAGCATAACCGTCCCCGTTCTCCTCCACTCATATCTCCTACTTTTTTAAACACATCGTCCTCGGTAAAAAGCATCCGTCCCAGCCAGGTGCGGGCTTGTTCCAGATTCAGATCGAAATTGTAGATTATCTCTTCCAATGCCGTATGAGAATCCACCAGATCTTCATGTTCCTGGGCAAAATAGCCGATTGTTACCCGGCTGCCTCTTCTTATCTCACCGCAGTCGGTTTCCATTTCCCCCATTATCATTTTAAAAAGGGTGGTTTTGCCGCAGCCATTGGGTCCCAGCAAGGCAATTTTATCCCCCTTACGCAGTTTTAAATTCACACCCTCCAGCAGTACCTGCTCCTCAAACGCTTTACTGATTTCCTTTAATTCCACAACCTCCTGGGCACTCTCGTGATTTATTTCGATGCTCCAGCCTTTTGGCTCCATTTCACCCATAGGCCGATCCAGTCTTTGCAGCCGGTCAAGCTGGGATTGACGTCCCCGTGCCTGTTTTGATTTTATACCGGCTTTGAACCGGCGAATATATTCTTCCGTTTTCTGTATATATTCCTGCTGCCGTTCAAATGCCCTCTGCTGAGCCAGATTATTGACCGCGCGCTGCTTAAGGTAACTGGAATAATTGCCGTTATATGCAACCAGCTTTCTATTGTCCAGTTCAGCCACCCGGTTGGCGATACGTTCCAGAAACATGCGATCATGTGAAACTACCAGTACGGTTCCGGCATAATCCCGTAAAAATGCTTCCAGCCATTCCAACGCAGTTATATCCAGATGGTTGGTAGGCTCATCCAGCAACAGCACATCCGGAGACTCAGCCAGAAGCCGGGCCAGGTTAAGCCGGGTTTTCTGCCCCCCGCTGAAAGTGGCCATAGGCTGTTCGAACTGTTCACTGCTAAAACCGAGTCCCACCAGAATACGACGGGCAAAATTCTCGCAGGCATAGCCATTGGCCCTTTCATATTCCTCCGTTACCCGGGCATATTTTTCCATTATCCGTTCCAAATCCTCACCGGCCTCTGCCATCTCCTGTTCCAGAGTACGCAGGACCCGTCTCTGATCGATCAAGCCGGCAAAACTGCTCATGACTAAATCCCAGGCGGTAGTATCATAATCGTGCTCAGGCAATTGCTCCAGGTATCCTACCGATACACCCGAAGCTATGATGATCTGACCATCGTCAGCCGTCAGCTCACCGGTCAAACATTTTAAAAAAGTAGTCTTGCCCGAACCGTTCGGACCTACCAGCCCGATCCGGTCACGTTCATTAACCGCCAGGCTGACATTGTCCAGAATCTGCCTGTCACCAAACCATTTGCTAATTTTATTTGCCTGTAAAACTATCAATATCGACACCTCAAATAACATTGTATAGGTTCTCCCGGCCAGCGGCAAGAAAGCACTATACATGTTCAGCGGTTAAGGAAAAAACACTTATCCCAGGCGGTGAGAAACACCCGGTGAAATTGAGCGGCTGATGGGGTCGAGCAGCACGGATGTGAATAGGAGCGGTGCCCCATCAGCCGCGCAATGAGCCGCTGGTGTTTCCACTTCCGGAGCATGGAGCAAACGGACTATACCTCACCGCCTGGGATAACACCCCACCCCCGCAATTGCTGTTAATTCCGTCTTTAATTTTTATATTTAAATGTCAGCGTCTAATTTTTTTTCTTAATTCACATAC
>DHSK01000160.1 GCA_002408445.1 Syntrophomonas sp. UBA5288 | reverse complement strand
GTAGTGTTGGGGTGAAATCGAGGTTAGGAGCGGGCCTCAGGGCTGGGTTTTTTACTATTCTGTGAGGTAAGTTATGCCGGAGTGGGGTATTAAGAACGCTTGCACTGCGCTAACCTTAACACCCCACTCCCGCAATTGTTAATCCTATGAGTGACTTAAACCTTCTTCAGGTGTTTCGAATTTAAAAAAAATTCAGCGTTATTCATAATATTCAGTGTCTTCAGCGTCTAAGTTTTGCTTAACTGCATTGTTTTTTTAGTGGGCAGTTTAATTATTATGTTACTATGGGTACCATATAGTTAGTCGATGCATAAATAACTGCTTTTCTTGCCAAATATCGCCGGTTTGTGGTATATTAATTTTTGGTGATTACACACGTCGGTTGACTTGCGGGATAGTGCTGAATTTCAGTTTCCCGGGGAATGATGCGGCGGAGGATTAAAACTATAAGGAGGTGTATATGGTGTCAGTAATTACTATGAAGCAGCTCCTGGAGGCAGGAGTACATTTCGGACACCAAACCAGACGGTGGAACCCTAAGATGTCGACCTACATTTATATGGAAAGGAACGGCATATACATCATTGACCTGCAGCAGACGGTCAAGAAGTTTGAAGACGCCTATGCTTTTGTTAAGAGCGTATCGGCGGAGGGCAAAGGGGTTCTGTTTGTAGGTACCAAAAAGCAGGCTCAGGAGACTATTAAAGATGAAGCATTAAGATGCGGAATGTATTTTGTCAACCAGCGCTGGTTAGGTGGTATGTTAACCAATTACAAGACCATTAAGAAACGTGTAATGCGTTTAAAAGAGCTGGAAAAGATGGAAGCAGACGGAACTTTTGAGGTCCTGACCAAGAAAGAAGTAGCAAGACTGCTGAATGAGCGGGAACGGCTGGAAAGATTCCTGGGCGGCATAAAAGATATGGATAAACTGCCCGGCGCCATTTTTGTAGTTGATCCCAGAAAAGAAAAAATTGCCGTAGCTGAGGCTCATAAATTGAATATACCGGTAGTGGCTATTGTTGATACCAACTGCGATCCAGATGAAATCGATTATGTTATACCCGGCAACGACGATGCCATAAGAGCAGTTAAATTAATTTCAGCCAAAATAGCTGATGCGGTACTAGAGGGCAAACAGGGCGAGCAGACTGCCTAGATAGAAACCAGAGGGGTGAATAGGGAGTCCTGTCCACCCCTTTTTCTTACATAAAATCGAGGAGGTTAAACGTTATGATAACGGCTGCGATGGTTAAAGAATTACGTGAAAGAACAGGCGCAGGTATGATGGACTGCAAAAATGCTTTGGCAGCGACTGATGGTGATATAGAAAAAGCTATAGATGAATTAAGAACCAGAGGACTGGCCAAGGCAGCTAAAAAGGCCGGGCGTATTGCCAGCGAAGGTGTTGTTATGTCTTACATACACGGCGGCGGGCGTATCGGAGTTCTGGTAGAAGTTAACTGTGAAACCGATTTTGTAGCCAAAACCGAACAATTCCAGGAATTGGTCCATAATATTGCCATGCAGGTTGCTGCAGCCAATCCGGAATTCTTATCACGGGAAGAAGTACCTGAAAGTGTACTGAATCATGAAAAAGAAGTTTTAAAGGCGCAGGCCCTGGAAGAAGGCAAGCCCGAGAAAATTATCGAAAAAATGGTAGAAGGGCGAATCGAAAAATACTATAAGGAAGCGTGCCTGCTGGAGCAGCCTTATATCAAAGATCCCGATAAATCAGTACAGGAATTGGTTCATGAGACTATAGCCAAAATAGGTGAAAACGTATCTGTAAGGCGGTTTACCCGCTATGAAGTAGGGGAAGGCCTGGAAAAGAAACAGGATGATTTCGTAAACGAAGTAATGTCACAGGTGCAATCCAAATAATGAAGGTTTGGAGGTAATAGTTTGGAACTTCCCAAATATAAAAGGATAGTGTTAAAACTAAGCGGCGAAGCCCTTGCCGGTGAAAAAGGGTTTGGCATTGAGCATGATATAATATCCTCGATTGCCCGCCAGGTAGTGGAAGTTGAGAAAAAGGGTGTCGAAGTGGCTATCGTAGTAGGCGGCGGCAATATATGGCGCGGGGTATCCGGAAGTGCCAAAGGTATGGACCGGGCTACCGCTGATTATATGGGGATGCTGGCTACCGTCATTAATGCCCTGGCCTTGCAGGATGCGCTGGAAAATGAAGGTATGGGTACCCGCACCATGTCAGCCATTGAAATGAGAGCAGTAGCAGAACCGTACATTCGCAGAAGGGCTATCCGGCATTTGGAAAAGGGACGGGTAGTTATATTTGCTGCCGGTACAGGCAACCCCTATTTTTCTACTGATACTACTGCAGCTTTAAGATCGGCCGAAATTGAAGCCCAGGTAATACTAATGGCTAAAAAGGTTGACGGTGTGTATGATAGTGACCCGATGCTGAATCAAAATGCCCGCAAATATGACCGCTTGGATTATATTGATGTTATCAATCAAGGCCTGGGAGTAATGGACTCTACCGCAGCATCATTATGTATGGATAATAACATACCGATCATAGTTTTTAATCTGACGCAGGAAGGCAACATTTTAAAAGCGGTGATGGGTGAGAATATTGGTACTTATGTGGGGAGGTAATGTAGATGGTTAATGATATCTTGGAAGATGCCCAAAGCAGGATGAAAAAGACCATTGAACATTTGACCGGGGACTTTGCCGCCTTAAGAGCGGGGCGAGCCAATCCTGCTATGCTGGATAAGATTATGGTGGAATATTACGGAGAACCGACACCGTTAAATCAGCTGGCTAATATTAATGTACCTGAAGCGCGTCTGCTGGTTGTTCAACCATGGGACAAGAGCAGTATTGCCGGTATTGAAAAGGCTATTATGAAATCAGATCTGGGAGTTAATCCGACTAACGACGGCAATGTAATTCGCATAGCAATCCCACCGCTTACCGAAGAACGGCGTAAGGATCTGGTCAAAGTTGTTAAGAAAATGGCGGAGGAAGCCCGGGTGGCGATACGCAACATCAGGCGCGAAGCCAATGATTTAACTAAAGCGACAGAAAAAGAGAAAGTTATTTCCGAGGATGAAGCCAAAAAAGCACTTGATGACATTCAAAAGATTACTGATAATTGTATTAAAGACATAGACAAGATCTTGCAGGTTAAGGAAAAGGATATAATGGAAGTCTAAAATTCCTTAAGATCGTGATTCAGTTTTAACAAATCCCCTGGCATGGGGATTTGTTAGTTTTGGCAGGAGAAGATTAATGGCAAAAGATGCAGACTGGGAACAAAAAATTGACAGGCAGAACTTGCCCCGGCATATTGCAATTATTATGGATGGAAATGGCAGGTGGGCTAAAAAGAAGCTCATGCCACGTACCATAGGACATCGAGGCGGCATGTCGACCTTGCGCAAAATGGTGGAAGCGTGTGTCGAGTTAAAGATACCTGTTCTGACCGTGTTTGCTTTTTCAACCGAAAACTGGAAGCGACCCCGGGAAGAAGTAGATTATCTTATGAACCTTTTAATAGAATTTATGCAAAAAGAAATTGAAGAATTACACCGCCAGAATGTAAGAGTAAGGGTCTTTGGCGACTATACCAAACTGCCGGGACGATGTGTAAACCAGGTGGAAGAGGCCTGTCGGATAACGGAAAATAATAATGGCCTCACTTTCAATATCGCCATAAACTACGGTGCCAGGGATGAGATAGTCCGGGCTGCCCGGCAGGCCGCGATAATGGTCGCCAAGGGAGAGATAAGCTCTGATGAAATTACGGAAGAAACCATAGGCCGGTTATTATACACCGCAGGCATCACCGATCCTGACTTGCTGATTCGCACGGCCGGCGAGATGCGCATTAGTAATTTTTTACTATGGCAGATAGCCTATGCCGAGTTGTGGTTTACCGATGTACTATGGCCTGATTTTACTCGGGAAGATTTAATGCAGGCCATATATGATTATCAGCACCGCAGTAGACGTTTTGGTGGTCTAAATTAACAGTCAGGCAGGTAATACATATGTTTAAAACCAGGCTTCTAACCGCCGTTATTGGGGTACCAGTAATTCTCGGAGTAATGTATATGGGGGGAATTTACTGGCAAGCATTT
The DNA here is from genome assembly GCA_002408445.1 of Syntrophomonas sp. UBA5288. GTDB lineage: Bacteria > Bacillota > Syntrophomonadia > Syntrophomonadales > Syntrophomonadaceae > UBA4851. The sequence goes on along the minus strand of DHSK01000160.1, from coordinate 6,762 downwards.
TTTGGTTTACTGGGTTTGGTGGGTATGTATGAGATTTTTACCATGATGTCGAAAAATTCCTACCACCCTTTATATCTGCCAGGGTATTTATTATTCCTGGTACTTGTGTATAGCAGTAAATATATTGATTATTTACCCTTTATGTTATTAATAAGCCTGTTATTATTTGTTGTATATACGGTTATAAATTATCCCCGCATTCAGATTAATGATGTTGCATTCACTATGACCGCTGCAATTTACTTGGGCTGGATGCTGCATTATGCCGAGGCCATATCTTACCTGCCGGATGCATTTCTTATTATTTTGCTGGCTCTGCTGGTAACCTGGGCCAGTGACGTAGGCGGCTACTGCTGCGGGCGCCAATGGGGCAAACATAAACTGGTGCCTCTGTTAAGCCCCAAAAAAACCCGGGAAGGAGCAGTTGGAGCCACAGTATTTCCGGTTCTGATAGCAGGCCTGGCCTTTTTGTACCATCCGCTGGCTTCGTTGCCGCTATATTTAATAACGGGACTGCTGGCAGGAATTATGGCCCAATTTGGAGATCTGTTCATGTCGGCTATCAAAAGGTATTTTAAGGCCAAAGATTCGGGCCATATCTTGCCCGGACACGGCGGGGTGCTGGATCGCTTTGACAGCTTTTTACTGGTGGCACCTGTAGTATATTACTTTTTTGTTAATATACTTTAATTAGGAAATACGGTTCTTGTCATTCTGAACGCAGTGAAGAATCTTGCCGGTATTGACGATTAACAAGGGAAGGATCCTTCGTTAACACTCAGGATGACGCATTTTCATTGGTGGTTGTGTCCTCTGGGCATGGGCGGTTAATATGAGAATGAACGCTGAAAACACTGAATATTATGAATGACACTGAATCTTTTAAAATTCGAACCACGTGGAGAAGGTCTCAGAATCCTAACCATAAGATTGACAATTGCGGGGGTGGGGTGTTAAGGTTAGCGCAGCACAGGTAAGGCGATATATCTCAACGGGCATAATCCATCGCTTTATTCATTTTATAAATGATTGCGTGCTGCGAATAGGGACTGTTAATAAGTGGATTCAGAAACGGAGAGATTATGATGGATCCCGAACTGCAAAAGAATATAAAGACTTTAATCCGTCTGACTATATTTGTTATGGCTCTGGTAGCTATTCATTTGCTGTTTACGTACGTTTTCCCCATTGTAGGCAATATGTTTTCCTTTATACCGGTGCTGTTTATGCCTATAATTATGGCTGTAATTCTGGCCGTATTAATTGAGCCGGTAGTTAATTTCTTTGAAACCCGGCTTCGACTCAAACGCAGTCTGGCCGTTTTGATGAGTTTGCTGGTCGTGGTGGGAGGCTTCTTTTATTTACTGTTCGAAATTGTTTCCATCGTTATAAAAGAAATGTCCGGTATGTATATGCAGGCAGCATCGCATTCAGATGAGATTATCAATAAAATAATGACCAGTTTTACCGATATAAAAATATTTTATCTAAACCTTTCATTGCCGCCCCAGGTAGAACCGTCAGTTCAAAGCAGCCTGCAAAAGGCCGTTGAGTGGCTCCAGAGTTTTATGGATCAAAGTATCAATTCTATGGTCCAGATTATTGGCTTTTTGCCCAATTTTTTCATATTCCTCATTATAGCGACGGTGGCAACTTTCTTTATCATCAGAGACCGGGCTGAACTGAGAAAGTTTATTCTGGATATTCTGCCTGGTCACGCCCGTTCCAAGACCCGTGAAATCATCGGCCAGCTATTTAAAGCACTGGTTGGTTTTCTGAAAGCTTACATGATATTGATATCGATTACAGCCATTATCACTATGACTGCGTTAAAGATACTGCAGATTAAATATGTTCTTACCCTGGGACTCCTGATCGGGTTGATGGATATTTTGCCCATATTAGGACCTGGGGGTATATTTGTACCCTGGATAATATGGGAATTCATATCCGGCGATACCCGCATGGGAATAAGCCTTCTGGTCGTTTATATAATAATATCTGCGGTCAGACAGTTCCTGGAACCACAGATAGTGGGAGAAAATATTGGTTTGCATCCTCTGGCTACTCTTATATCACTCTATGCCGGACTTCAGCTGGGGGGCGTGGCAGGCATGATTTTGGGCCCTATTCTGGTGGTCATTTTTATCGCATGTTACCGGGCAGGCTTGTTTGAGCGTTTTTCATGGGGAAGGAGACACCTTTAGCAAAATGCATAACATAGTCATATTAGGATCAACCGGTTCAATAGGTACGCAGGCCTTGCAGGTGGTGGACAAACACCCGGACCAGTTCAAAGTGGTCGGCCTGGCCGTCAAGAACGAAACTGATCAGCTGGCCCGGCAGATTAAAAAGTATGCTCCCCGGGCCGTGGCAGTAGGAGATGCTGAGTGTTATCAGAATATGAAGACTATGGCCGGAGCGGTAACGGTCCAGGCCGGATTGGAAGGATTGTGCCGGCTGGCAGAAATGGATGAAGCCGATACTATACTGGTAGCTGTCAGCGGGGCGGTAGGAATTCAGCCTACCCTGGCGGCCATTGAAAAGGGTAAACGGATTGCCCTCGCCAATAAAGAGACCCTGGTCGCAGCCGGGGATATAGTTATGGCCCGCGCCAGGCAATCCGGAGCAGAGATTATTCCGGTAGACAGCGAACATTCCGCCGTGTTTCAATGCCTAAAAGGAGAAACCGATTTTTTAGAGAATATATGGCTTACAGCCTCGGGTGGACCTTTTCGGGAATATACCGGCGAACAGCTGGAACAGGTGACGGTAGAAAAGGCCTTGCAGCATCCTAACTGGGCCATGGGACCTAAAATTACCATCGATTCGGCTACCCTTATGAATAAAGGGCTGGAAGTTATAGAGGCTCATCATCTTTTTGGGGCCGATTACGATCATATTAAGGTATTGGTTCAGAAAGAAAGTGTAATCCATTCCATGGCTGAACTGGTGGATGGTTCCTTTATAGCCCATCTGGGCGCAGCGGATATGCGCATTCCTATTCAATACGCTTTAAGCTATCCGGAAAGATTTGCATCACCGGCCCAACATTTGGATTTCAGCCTTCTTGCCGGTATTAGCTTTCAATTACCGGACACTGGTAAATTCCCGGCCCTGAAACTTGCCTATGCTGCGGGACGTCAGGGCGGCACCATGCCGGCAGCTATGAATGCTGCCAATGAAGTTGCGGTCAATGCCTTTTTACAACGGCAATTAAAATTTACTGATATTATAAAAGTGGTAGAAAAGATCATGAACCTGCATACCCCCCTCAGTCACCCTCAACTGGAAGACATATTGGCGGTCGATTCATGGGCGCGAAATGCAGCGAACGAGGTCATTGCGAAGGAGGTTAAAGATTGAGCATCATAGTAACTATACTTGTTCTTTCCATACTGATTCTGGTACACGAATGGGGTCATTTCATTGTGGCCCGCCGGGTGGGGATACCGGTGTACGAGTTCAGCCTGGGATTTGGATATCGTCTTTTACATTACAAGAAAAATGGAGTTGTCTATTCATTAAGGATTTTTCCTATCGGAGGTTTTGTGCAAATGGCCGGGGAGCAGCCGGATGATATGGAGAACCCCGAAGGCTTTAACAATCGTACTCCGCTGGAGAAAATGCGGGTGGCTTTTGCCGGTCCCTTCATGAATTTTGTCCTGGCGGTATTGCTTTTCATTTACAGCTATGCTTTCATCGGTGTACCCACGCCGGTTAAAGAAGTAGTAATAGGGGGGCTCATTGCCGACCAGCCGGCAGCAGCAGCCGGGCTTAAAGAAAATGATCAGGTACTGGCCGTGAATGGGAAGACCGTATCCAACTGGAACGAATTTACGGACATAATTAAAGAATCCAATCAAAAGCCATTACATTTAAAAATAGACCGAGACGGCAATATTATTTATAAAACCGTTACTCCCCAGAAAACCAAGCAATCTCCCGACCCTAAAATCGGGGCTTATAGTAAAGTAAACTATGAGAAGCAGGGTATTATTACCTCCATCAAGTTTGGTTTCGTCAGAACTTATGATTTTACCGTATTAATGGTGCAAAGTCTGGGAATGCTCTTTAGCGGAGAAGCCTCAACCTCGGACCTGGCAGGACCGGTGGGCATTACCATGATGGTGGGAGAAGCGGCTCAGGGCGGAATGCTTTACCTGCTGGCTTTCACGGCCTTTTTGAGTATAAACCTGGGTGTTCTGAATCTCCTGCCTATTCCGGCTCTGGATGGCAGCCGCATCATGTTTGGCATAGTGGAAGCCATACGCAGGAAACCCATTGCGCCGGAAAAAGAAGGCTTTATTCACTGGATCGGATTTATGTTTCTAATGCTCCTGATAGTATTGGTAACCTATAATGATATAGTACGACTTATAAAAGGATAAAATGATGAGAAGAAAGACCCGGACCATACAGGTGGGAACGGTGCCGGTAGGAGGAGACCATCCGGTTGTAGTCCAATCCATGACCAACACCGATACCCGCGATGTTAATGCAACTATAAAGCAGATACTGGCTTTGGAACAGGCCGGATGCGAGATAGTCAGGGCTGCGGTAGTAGATGAAGAAGCTGCTGCAGCCATAAAAACAATAAAAGCCGGTATTGGGATACCATTAATTGCGGATATCCATTTTGACTACCGGCTGGCTCTGAAAAGTCTGGAAGCCGGTGTTGACGGACTGCGCATCAATCCAGGCAATATTGGGTCCAGAACCAAAATCGAGGCAGTGGTAGCCGCCTGCCGGGATAAACACGTACCCATCCGTATAGGGGTTAATGCCGGCTCATTGGACAAACGCCTGCTGGAGAAACACGGAGGAGTATGTGCCGCCGCCATGGTGGAAAGTGCTCTGGAAAACATCAGAATTCTTGAGAATATGAATTTTAACGATATGAAAATATCGCTTAAAGCTTCATCGGTATTAATGACGATGGAAGCTTACCGCTCTATCAGCCGGCAGGTTGACTATCCTTTACATCTGGGCATAACCGAGGCCGGAACGACGGAACGGGCCTTGATAAAATCAGCCCTGGGCATAGGCATGCTGCTGTATGAGGGAATAGGTGATACTATTCGGGTATCACTAACCTCAGACCCGGTAGATGAAGTCTGGGCTGCTTACGAGATATTGCGCATGTTGGGACTTAGAAACCGTGGAGTTGAACTAATATCGTGCCCATCCTGCGGGCGCTGCGAGATTGATTTAATTTCAACCGCCCGGCAGGTGGATGATCTGGTCCGTACGATACCCGCACCTTTGAAAGTGGCAGTGATGGGCTGTGTGGTAAACGGACCCGGGGAAGCCCGCGAAGCCGATGTAGGTATCGCCGGAGGGCGAGGTACAGGCTTACTGTTCCGCCACGGTGAAATAATAAAAAAAGTACCCGAAAACGAATTAGTCAACGCCTTAAAAGAAGAAATTGATTTAATCCTTAAAGAACGCAATCAGCAATAAGTATGCCATAGCAACAACATGGGGACATTCCTTACTTCGGTTCGCGCAGCGGACTTGAAAGGAAGGTGTGTCCCCTGCTGGAATAGCGAGAGGCAAACTATTCGCAGTGGGTTTTATTAAACGATTATTTCTACCATATATTTACAAGGAGGCAAATGCTTTGAAGGCATCAGAACTGTTCTTTCCCACCCTAAGAGAAGTACCGACCGAAGCTGAGATAGTAAGTCACCAACTGCTGCTCAGGGCCGGATTCATCAGAAAAACTACCGCAGGCGTATATACCTACCTGCCCCTGGGTTACCGGGTCATTAGAAAAATCATGCAAATAGTACGCGAAGAAATGGACCGGGCCGGAGGCCAGGAAATTCTTATGCCCATCATCCAGCCCAAAGAACTGTGGGAACAATCAGGCCGTTGGGCTGTTTACGGGGATGAGATGTTCAGAGTCAAAGACCGCCATGACCACTACTTTGCTTTAGGTCCCACGCATGAGGAGATAATAACCTCTCTGGTGAATGATGACGTCCATTCCTATCGTGATTTACCTTTGCTGCTATACCAGATGCAAAACAAATACCGGGATGAAATAAGGCCCCGTTTTGGTCTCATGCGCGGCCGGGAATTTATCATGAAAGACCTTTATTCCTTTGATCTGGATGAGGCCGGAATTGATGTATCCTACCGCAAAATGTACGAGGCCTACCGGCGGATATATGAAAGGTTAAATCTGAAATTCAGGGTGGTAGAGGCCGACAGTGGTGCCATAGGCGGTAATGAAAGCCATGAATTTATGGTACTGGCCGAGAATGGCGAATGCCTCATTGTTTATTGTGACAACTGCCATTACGCTGCCAATGTGGAGAAAGCGGAATGTACGGCTCCCGATGCAACCGCCCAAAGTGAAGCAATGGCTCTGGAAAAAATCCATACCCCCGGTCAGCGTACGATCAAGGATCTGGTCGATTTTCTGGGGATGACGGAACAAAAACAGGTAAAAACCCTGCTTTATCAGGCAGATGATGAAATAGTTGCAGCCGTAGTGAGAGGCGACCGGGAATTAAATGAAATTAAATTTAAAAATATCCTTAACTGCACCGATCTTTCTATGGCCGATGAAGCTGCCGTGCGTGCTCAGTGCGGGGCCGGATTTGGCTCTCTGGGACCGGTGGGACTGAATTTTAAAGTATATGTGGACTATGAAGTTGTTGCTATGCAGAACTTTGTCTGTGGTGCCAATGAAGACGACTATCACTACAGGAATGTCAATATGGAACGGGATTTTGTACCTGAGGCCATATG
>DHSK01000128.1 GCA_002408445.1 Syntrophomonas sp. UBA5288 | reverse complement strand
AAACCCAACTCTGCAGCCCGCTCTAACGTCGGGGCCGTAGGGCAGGCTACGGATATGAGATATGTCAATTTTCATATATGCTTGTGGCTTCCGGCCAAGGCCTGTTATTATGTAAATCCCAATCAATAATTGGTACAATGCGGATACCTGTCTACCCGCTGCTGGGGCGGAATTACACTATGACTCTCCAGCGTGCATCCGCTGGCAATTACTGCCCCACGGTTAACCGCTACGGATTTTTCCAGACAGCAATGCGCTCCTACCACGCAATTATCCAGTATAGTACCATTTTTTACAACCGTATCGTTCCATACCACCGCATCGGATATCACCGCACCATTCTGAATTTCCGTACGAGGACCGATTACCACACTGCCCTGAAATTCGACCTCGTCTCCTATTTTGCATCCCTCACCAACTAATACGATATGCTTCGGATTGACAGATTTTTTCCCCTGAACGGGAACATCCACCAATCCTTGTAAAATATCAGCATGAGATTGACGATAGGTATCGATATTACCGACATCACACCAGTAACTACCTATGTCGGCTCCGTAAAAAGGAGCCTGGAGTTTAACCAGCTGCGGAAAGACCTGTTTGCCAAAATCATAGAATTCCCGGGCGGGGATGTAATTAAAGATTTCCGGTTCAAAAATATAAATCCCGGTGTTGGCATAATTGCTTAAGGCCTGGTCAGCCCGGGGCTTCTCCTGGAAACTGGTGATAAGCCCGTCGGAGTCAGTTATTACGATCCCGAAATTCTCCACTTCCGCAACTCTTTTAAGGGCAATGGTTGCCAGTGCGCCTTTTTTCTTATGTTCCTGCATAAGCCGGCCCAGGTCGGCATCGGTTAAAGCATCACCGCTCACGATAACAAAGGTGTCATCCAGAAACCAGGCGCATTTTTTTACCCCTCCGGCTGTTCCCATTAATTCGTCCTCCCGGGAATAGAAAAGGTTGACCCCGAACCGACTCCCATCGCCGAAATACTGGCTGATACCGTCGGCATGGTAATGAAGGTTGGCAATAATCTGGTCAAAGTTATGCTTTTTAAGCAGATCAACTATATTTTCCATCAATGGCCGGTTGGCCATGGGTATCATCGGCTTGGGTATTTCCTCGGTCAGAGGCATGAGCCTTGAACCTACACCTGCTGCCATGACCATTGCTTTCATAAACCGGAACCTCCTGATATTGATTTAATAAATATAACTATATCATATTTCATTCTATAACATATATTGTAAACAATCGCTTATTATGTAATGAAATTATGTAAAAAACCTGCCCTGACTCCTGATACCGGGAGCACAAAGCAGGTTGCTGTTTTTATTCAATTCAGTCACTGTCCCTTTGCAATTGCTTTTGCACCAGCAGATAATTGATGCTGTCTACGATGGCCTGCCAGGAGGCTTCTATGATGTTTTCCGACACCCCCACCGTGCTCCATTGCCGCGACTGGTCGGCGGAATCGATGAGTACCCTGACTTTGGCTGCGGTACCGGCATCACCGTTTAATACCCTTACTTTGTAGTCGGCCAGGTGCATTTCGTTTATTTCCGGATATACCTCAGCCAGGGCTTTTCTAAGTGAATTATCCAGGGCATTGACCGGACCGTCGCCCTCAGCCGCAGTATGGAAGGTGCGATCACCTACCATTACTTTTACCATAGCTTCGGCCGTTATCTCATCACCTTCGTTTTTCTCCAGGATAACCTTAAGATTTTTAAGCTGGAAGAAATCCTCATACTGACCAAAGGCCCGACGCAAGAATAGTTCCAGCGAGGCATCCGCCCCTTCAAACTGCAGACCCTGTTTTTCCATTTCTTTTATAGTCTTTAATACCTTCCGGGTTTGCAGATCATAACTGTTTACATCCAGGTTAAGTTCTCTGGCCTTATACAGAAGGTTAGATAATCCTGATAATTCAGATACCAGTACCCGGCGATGATTTCCTACTTTTTCAGGATTTATATGCTCATAGGTAAGTGTATCCTTTAAAAGTGCGCTGACGTGGATACCTCCCTTATGGGCAAAAGCACCGGAGCCCACAAAAGGCTGATTATTATAATGAGGTAGATTAGCTATTTCACTTACATAATGAGCAACTTCGGTCAGATGTTTTAATCGTTCCGGAGGCAAACATTCTCTTCCCATTTTCAATTCGAGGTTGGGTATTAGCGCACACAAATCAGCATTGCCACAACGTTCACCATATCCGTTAATAGTACCTTGAACCTGTCTGCAGCCCTGATTTAAAGCTATTAAAGCGTTGCTCACAGCACAGCCCGCATCATTATGAGTATGAATACCCAGCGGAACAGCCACTTCATCTGACACAGTCCTAATAATATCCGGTATCTCCCAGGGCATAGTCCCGCCATTGGTATCACAGAGCACAATCCAATCTGTCCCTCCGGCCGCGGCGGCCTGGAGAACTTCCAGAGTATAGTCCCGGTTATGTTTGAAACCATCAAAAAAATGTTCGGCATCAAACATGACCTCCAGCCCCCGGCCCTTGAAATAGCTGACCGTATCTCTTACCATGCTGAGATTTTCAGCCAGACTGGTTTCCAGGGCCCGGGTTACATGAAAATCCCAGGTCTTGCCGACAATAGTGACCGTCTTTACCCCGGCTTGCAGTACGGCTTTCACATTGCTGTCTTCCTGCACCATAATACCTGGCCTGCGGGTAGAACAGAACGCTACGATACGGCTGTTTTGAGTCTGCTCCTGAACCGCATGGAAAAATTCCATATCTTTGGGATTGCTGCCCGGCCAGCCGCCTTCAATATAAGGCATCCCCAACTGATCCAAACGCCTGGCTATTTTGAGTTTGTCATCCAGGGAAAAGGAAATCCCTTCCGCCTGCGCGCCATCCCTTAATGTAGTATCATAAACGATTACATCTAGTTTTGTATCCCCATAGGTTCTCCTCCTTAAAATCCGACT
>DHSK01000136.1:4429-6156 GCA_002408445.1 Syntrophomonas sp. UBA5288 | reverse complement strand
CTCTGCAAACCGCTTTGCTGACCTGGATATTCGTGATGCACGTATTGATGGTCATTACCTCCATAACGGCATTCTATATTAATAGAGCTATAAGCCAGGCTAAATTCCGCAATGCGGTTGATATGGACTTTGAACAGCCCCTGACCAATCTGGTTTGGACTACTTCAATTCTTTCTATTGTCGTTACCTTTGCGGTAAGTTATTTCATCCTGGGGCCGAATTCGGCAGCGCCGCAGGAACTGCATGGCCTCTGGGCCGTCCTGGCTATAATCATCAGCTGCGGTACCCTGGGAGCAGCCTTGATTCCCGAATTTACCAAAATATTCACCAGCCCCAAATCCAGACACGTAGCCGAAGTTGTACAGGCTTCACGCGAAGGCGGTGCGTCGCTTAATATCCTGTCCGGCTTGGTGGCCGGTAATTTTGGCTCCTTCTGGATCGGCATGGTCTTTGTGGCCCTCATGTTCATAGCTTATTTTGCCAGCGGATTTGGTCTGGCTGCCATTATGATATATCCTTCCATATTTGCTTTCGGACTGGTCGCTTTTGGAATGCTGGGAATGGGGCCGGTTACCATTGCCGTGGACAGCTATGGTCCGGTTACCGATAATGCCCAATCCATTTACGAACTTTCCCTGATCGAAGAAATCCCGGGTATAGCCAAAGAGATTCAAAGGGATTTTGGTTTTAAACCTGATTTCGAGAAAGGCAAATACTATCTGGAAGCCAACGATGGCGCCGGCAATACCTTCAAGGCTACTGCCAAACCGGTTCTGATCGGTACGGCCGTAGTAGGCGCTACCACCATGATCTTTTCCCTGATTCTGGTTATCAATAACGTATTGCAGGTTGAACCGGAGACGATTCTGAATATTCTTAATCCCTACACTATCCTGGGATTCATCTGCGGCGGTGCTATAGTATTCTGGTTTACAGGTGCTTCGATGCAGGCGGTTACCACCGGCGCCTATCGGGCGGTTGATTATATCAAGAGAAATATTCGTCTGGACGAAAATTCCAATCAAAAGGCTAATATAGAAAATTCCAAGGAAGTAGTAAAGATTTGTACCCAGTATGCCCAAACGGGTATGCTCAATATATTTGTAGCCCTATTTTCATTTGCCCTGGCCTTTGCTTTCCTTTCCGCCCCTGGTAAAACCAACGATGCAGTTGCCTTGTTTGTAGCTTATTTGATCTCTATTGCCATATTCGGCCTGTTTCAGGCGGTTTTCATGGCCAATGCCGGCGGTTGCTGGGATAACGCCAAAAAAGTGGTAGAAGTGGATTTGGCTGAAAAGGGAACTCCGCTGCATGAAGCTACGGTAGTGGGTGATACGGTAGGTGACCCGTTTAAAGATACTTCTTCGGTAGCCTTGAATCCGATTATCAAATTCACTACTCTGTTCGGCCTGCTGGCCATGGAAATAGCCCTTTCCGAATCATTCAGAAACATAGCTCCCTGGGTGGGCGGTGTTTTCCTGGTAATTGCGCTATATTTCGTATGGCGCACTTTCTATGGCATGAGGATCGAAAGTAAAGCTGACTATTCGGACGCCACTCGCACCTCCGGCAAAATAAAGATTGAAAAATAAAGATAAATAAAAGCCGCAGGGCAGACCGTAGGGTATAAAAAATGGGTGTCAGGAGATTATCTTCTGACACCCATTTCGTTTTTCCTATCCGTATTTTCCTATCCGCAGCAGGCCCTACAGCCCCGACGGCAGGAG
>DHSK01000136.1:0-4153 GCA_002408445.1 Syntrophomonas sp. UBA5288 | reverse complement strand
CTACGTTCAGGATGACAAAAAACATTATTCATAGCCATGACAAATGGGGTTTTTGGAATTATGCAAAACTATCAAATACTTTCCTTATAAACGATGACGGATTCTACCTCATAACCTCTCTGTTTGAGTTCTGCCAGGACCTCGTCACAGTTTAGCTCTTCTGCTCTTAAAATCAGTTTATAGCGCTTTTTTCTTTCATCAAAATAAACCACGGTATTGATTATATTCATTCCCTTGTCGCCGAAGAGCTTGGTGATCTCCCCGATGGTGCCGGGGCGCTCGGCAATATAGCAGTCGATCCGGGTGTGAGCCGTTTTTACTCCCAGTATATCAATAAAAGAATCGAAGATATCCGTTTCCGTGACCATCCCCACCAGCTTGCCGTTTTCCATTACCGGCAGGCCGGAGACGGTGTGCTGACGCATGATTTTGGCGGCCGTTTCTATGTAGGTATCCGGACTGACCGTGACTACCTCCTGCTCCAGAGGCAGCACATCCTTGATCGTAGTTCGGGCCAGCAGGTAATTCAGTTCGTGGATACTGAGACTGGTAGCCATAGAAGGGGTAGCCTTGTTCAGGTCTCCCAGGGTAACGATCCCCACCAGTTTTCCTTTATCCATTACCGGCAGCCGGCGGAAATTATGCTCCTTCATCAGAGCAAACGCATCCGAAACGCAGGCGTTTAAATCGATTGTTATTGGATTTTCAGTCATACGGTCCCTAACCTTCATCAAAAATCCTCCTTCTTATGTTCAGAATTTAGCTTCTGACAGTTTTTACAGTAGCCGTAAATTTCGAATTTATGGCCTGTAACATCAAACCCCATCCGGTCGATCAGCACCTTCTCATATTCATCCAGCGGACATCCCGCCACCGGAATCATTTCTTTGCAATTAAGGCAAACCAGATAATGCTTATGCTCATGGTGGTTTATCTCGAACATGGCCTTGTTATCCTCCGCCATAATAGCTTTCAGCACCAGGCCCTTCTCGACAAAAAGCTCCACCGTCCGGTAAACCGTGGACAGATTGACCGACTTATTGGTTTCCTTAAGTCTGACAAATATCTGTTCCGCGGTCATCGGCAAACCGGTTTCATTTAAAATATCATAAATCAAATTACGGCTTTTAGTATTTTTTAGACCCTTGCCGGCAAATAATTCTTTATAACTTGTCATCTGTAATCAGCTCATCCTCTTAACTAATAATACTGCCCGGTTATAATGTCATCCTAAGCCCGGTTATAATGTCATCCTGAGCCAACGGCGAAGGATCTTTCCATCTCCGAGCCGGCAAGATCCTTTCCTAACGTTCAGGATGACATCATCCACACGAAGGAAGCCGCTCTTATTTCACTCCTAATTTTACCATAAAAGTCACGGCAAAAAAGAAGGCGGAGATAACCACAATCGTTGCACCGGTAGCAGTTCCCCAGAAATATGACAAAATCAGCCCGGCCAGGCCTGAAACCATCGCGATCCCAACCGACCAGGCATGGTACTGCCTCATATTCCCGGCCAGATTGCGGGCTGCCGCCGCCGGCAGCACCAGCAGGGAATTAATGATCAGAAGCCCCACCCACTGAATCGAAACCGTAACCGTCAGTGCAATGATAATGGTGAAAAGGTAATCATACAAACGCACATTCAGCCCCCGGCTGGCCGCCAGGGATTGATTCACGCTGAATAAAAGCAATTTATTGAAAATCAAAAACCAGAGTAAAAGCACCATAACAAATGCTATCAGAAGCATGAGTAGATCAGTTGCACTAATACTCAGCAAATCGCCAATCAGATAAGCCGAATATTTGGCAAATCCCCCCCGCAAAGAGAGAATGGCTATGCCCAGGGCTACTGCCGTGGAGGAAAAAACTCCGATGATGGTATCGGTTGAAGCGGTGTTGGCATTTTTAACGATGATTATGGCTACAGAGAAGAAACAGGCAAAAAGCAGCATGGCCCACAGAGGCTGCTTAATCCCCAGCAATACGCCGATAGCTATGCCGGTCAAGGCGGAATGTCCCAGAGCATCGGAGAAAAAGGCCATGCGGTTGTTAATCACCATGGTTCCCATCAGGCCGAACATGGGAGTAACCAGCAATACCCCTAAAAGAGCGTTTTTCATAAATATATGCTGGGACCATTCAAAAGGCAATAATATATTTAGAAAATGATAGATAGTGGTCATCATTTTACGCTATTCTCCCCCGGATTAAGAACCCCGATACCGAAAAGATCGATTACCTTTTTATCGCTGAAAACCTCGTGGGGGGTTCCGCAGCTTTCCACGGTTTTGTTATTTAAAAAGACCACCCGGTCCGCAAATTCGGCTACCAGTTTCAAATCATGCGAAACCAGAATGATGGACAAATCGTAGTTTCTTCGTAAATCCGACACTGTTCTATAAAATAACTGCAACCCATTCTGGTCCACGCCTGATACCGGCTCATCCAAAAGCAGCAAGTCGGGCACCGGGTTAAGGGCCAGGGCTAACATAACTCTTTGCAGTTCTCCCCCCGATAAAGCCCCCAGACGCCGGTTTACCAGATGTTCCGCTTCTACCTGCTTAAGGCTTGAGCAGGCTTTGGCATAAACCTTTTTAGAATGAAAGAACCATACCGGCCTATTAGTCTGCGCTGCAGCAAACAAATCCAGTACACTGGTGGGGGAGCTGGTATCCAGATCCAGCTTTTGCGGGACATAGCCTATCACCGGCCGATTAGTATGTTCGTCCTTGGCATCCAGAAAAATAAGTTTACCGGTATGGCGGATATCCCCCAGAATCGCTTTCAAAAGCGTACTTTTTCCGGCCCCGTTAGGACCTATGATAGCGGTTAGTTCACCGCAATGAATATGAAGATTAACATTTTTAAGAATCGCATAATTATTGCGGACCACTCCAAAATTCTCGATTCTGGTGCAGCACAATCCGCAAACATTATGCTTTAAACTTTCTTCCTGCATCATTTCAAAGCTTCCTCTAAGGTTTTAAGATTTTGGTCCATAATATCAATATAAGCGCTGGCTTTCATGGGACCGGTAACCACCGGATCAAGCGTGTAAACTTTCAAACCGGTTTCACGGGCGATCGTTTCCGCCGCCTTGGCGGAATACTGAGGCTCTACGAACAGGGCTTTGACCTTCAAGGCTTTGATCTGGTCAACGGTCTTATCCATTTCTCTGGCACTAGGCTCCGAGCCGGGTTCACGTTCTACCACCCCGGCGATATTAAGGTTAAATTCCCGGGCAAAATAGGGAAAGGCCTCGTGGAAAGTAACGATGCCACGGTTATTTAGACCTTTCAGTCCGGCATGCATTTTAGTCCTTTCAGCCTTCAATTGAGCCACATAAGCCTTGGTATTGGCCTGGTAAAGCTCCGCATGGTGCGGGTCCAGAGCCGCGAGCTGCTCCCCGATATTCTCGACCTGCAAAATAGCATTGGAAATACTCACCCATATATGCGGGTTAGAGCCTTCATCCCCGCTGCCTTGAATGAGCGGTATATCTTTACTCGAATCAATAATCTTCAAATCCGGAAATTGTTTGATGACCTTGTCCATAAAAGCTTCCATTCCCGCCCCATTAATGACCAGGAATCGAGCCTCTTCCAGATTCTTCATGTCATCCGGCGTTACCGCGTAATCATGCAGGCAACCGGTAGAAGGCTGAGTCATATTGACTACCTTCACATCCGGAATATCTTTGGCTACATTAAGGGTGAAAATATAAATGGGATAGAAGGAGGTTGCAATAACCACAGAGCTATCCTTCTCCGTCTGATGGTTGGCAGGGGTGCTGCCGCATCCACTTATCAACATCATGCCTAACAAAAGCACCGAAATAAGTCTTAACCGTATTTCCCTCAAATTCAATCGTCCTCTCTGCAAATGGTTCGCATTTGCATTATACCCCATTATGGCTATAAATAACAAGAAAAAGGCCAGGCCTTTCCTAATTACTTAAAATTGCCCCCGCTAAGGTCGCCTGTATTAGCTAATGGGCACCGGGCTGTCCCCTTATAAAAGCATCACTAAATACTCAGACTACAATATGTAGTATTTAGGCTAGTTTACGTTATTTATAGGAAGGAATATGGTAGAAATGGGATATACTTCTTGACGACAGATATTCTGGAGATTATATTATTTATACTTG
>DHSK01000137.1 GCA_002408445.1 Syntrophomonas sp. UBA5288 | reverse complement strand
CTGGAATAGGGAGCAATTTCATATTGAGCAAAATATACGACCAGATTACCATCTTCAATATAGTAAGGCTGATTCTCCGAAATGCCCTGCCATTCCTTCAAGGTTTCGGGGAAGTATTGGTCTGGGTCGAGCTGCATTTGTTGTTTGATGGCCGTATTTATAATTTTCTCATAATCGTCCCCTGATTTAAACCAATCTTTTAACTGCAATTCTTTCCCGGTCTTCAGATCTATGGTTGATGCCACCCGGTCGGTTGAACCGTGGGCCCCGCCGGTATAAGCGTAGTAGTCTACATAGAGACTAAGCACATCATTTCCGCTGTAAGTAACCTGGTAGTCCGCCACGGCTTCATAGGCCCGGATAGGCCAACCTTCCTTTTGGCATTCTTTTACATACTCATCCAGCCCGGCCAAGGTGTCCTCTTGGAATTGTAAAGCCTGCTTTTCAAAATTATTATTAAGGCTGTCCTGGACCTGCTTCTCTTTCATCCCCTCTATTTGAGGGATAGTCATTTTCACCACAGAAACTTCCGTTTGGTTTTCTATGACTTTGCTGCTGACCTTTACGCTGTCTGGCATGTTTTCAGTTTTACTGCCGGTAATAGATATAGTACGGCTGGAGTTATCCCAGTTCACATTCATGCCTAATTGGTCAGCGATAAACCGCAAGGGTACCATGGTCCTGCCATCTTTAAGGAAAGGCGCCGTTCCCATCCGCTCTGCCCTGGAACCGGCTTTGCTGCTGACAGTAGCCTCTGGACTGCCAATACTAAGCAGTATTTCGCCATCATCTTTAGTCTTAATCGTGATGGAACGATTCTGATCGTTCCAGTTTACGGCGGCTCCCAATGCTTCAGAAATCATTCTGACCGGTACCAGAGTGACCCCATTTTCTATGATGGGAGCGGTATCGGTAACCAGATACTTATCATTAAGTTTTATCTTAATGATATCTCCCGCATCCTTGCTCGTTGCAGCTGCCGTTGCAAGTCCGACCGTATTCATTAAAATAAAAGCCGCCACCAATAATGAAGACAAATTTCTCCGCAGTGATTTCTTTTTCATAATACCAATTCCTTTCGTTTGTTCTTTACCTAATTATAAGACCTGGTTTCAGGAAAGTAGTTACAAAGCGGTAACAAACGGAAGAGATTGAGAGAATTAGTCCTCGAAAAAAACCGAAAAGGTTCCCGGTCCTACATGTGAACCAATGACCGGACCGATTTCCCCAATGATAATCTCCCGGGAGCCAAAGCGGTCGTTAATAGTCTGTTGCAAATATTCAGCATCTTCCAGGCAGGCGCTGTGGCAAATTCCTATCGTCTGACGGTCCAGCCCGGAACCCAGGCTTTCCATAATCTCCAGCAGCCTTTTGCGAGCACCTTTGTGTCCGCGGGCACGGTCAAGGGGGACAATTTTCCCTTCCGGGTCCATGTGCAGAACGGGCTTAATGTCCAGTTTTACTGCTACCAGGGCTTTGACCCGGGATAACCGGCCGCCTTTTATTAAAGCATCCAGATTTCCCACCACGAAAATACAGCGCAGATGCCGTTTCATTTCCTCCATATGCTTAAGTATGTCAGCCACTTTTTCTCCGCGAGCAGCCCGGCGGGCCGCTTCCAATACCAATAACCCCTGACCCACTGAGGCTTTCAGTGTATCTACCACATGGATTTCACCCTGTTGGACCATTCCTGCCGCCAGGGTGGCAGCCTGTACGGTTCCTGATATACCGGAAGAAAGGTGTATGCTTATTACTTCCTGATTATTTTCTATAGCTTTATTGTATTCTGTTAAAAAATCTCCCGGCGCAGGCTGATTAGTGCTGGGCAAGCATGCAGATTGCTCCATTCTGGCATAAAACGCCCTATTATCAAATTTATCAGCAGGAATTATTTCGTCCCCAAATCTCACTCCTAACGGCACAACTGTAATACCATATTCATCCAGCAACTCCCGGGGGAGGTCGCAGCAGTTATCAGTAATAATTTTGATGCTCATTACAACCACTCCTCATCTATTTGATTCAATATGTGTAAATGCTATGATATTTATTGCCAATTTTGTATGTATATTACAATATATCGTTTTCATTTGCAATAACGAGTCCATTATAGCTTTACATCCGGACTGAAACAACCGTTTGAAGCTTCTGCTCAACAGAAAGCCGGCATTTTGATCACGTAAGAGCAAGAGATAAAGCAAGTGGAACCGTTCACTCTGTAACCGCAGACGGTAATAAATCAGGGAACCGTCGCAATCCCTGCCTGGCAGACTCGGGCAAGAGAACGAGAGTGGAAAACCAGGCAGTCTGCATCCTTTTTAAAATAAAAATATTTTGACGCAGGTGATAATTTCATCAGAGCAGCATAATTTAATTTAACAGGAGGGGAATAACTTGAAACTAAACCGCCAACACGTGGAGCAATTAATGAAACTGGTCAACTCCAGCCCCTATTTTCAACTGCTGGCTATGACGTTGAAAGATATAAAAATCGGATATTCCTTGCTCAAAATGAATATCTCCATCCGGCATTTATCCCCTTATGGGGCAGTTCAGGGCGGAGTTTATGCATCTTTGATTGACGCGGCTGCCTACTGGGCCGTATACGGTGAATTGGAGGAAAATACCGGGTTAATCACCCTGGATGTGAATGTGAGCAATCTGGCTTCGGTTAAGGCCGGTGAACTGACCATTATTGGAGAGCGGGTTAAATGCGGCACTACGATCGGCCTGGCCGAAGCCACTATCGCTGATGAAAATAGCAAAATTCTGGCCTATGGCCATTCCAAATTATTGCTGACCAGAGGATTGCAAACCATCGACCAGATAGCAAGGTCAGCCAATAAGACTCTTCCTCCCAAATTTGGCTAGTTTTCAGCTCTCTGCAAAAGGTCTGTGCGAACACAGGCATCCCGGATCTGGTAGGGCAGGCCCTTAAGGCCCGCTTTCAAAGCAGAAAAGACCAGAGTACGAGCCCGGGCCCGTACTCTATTTGCAAAGACTGGTTTAGCTATTTAATGGCTTTCTCGGCTCTGAGCCGGTCAATGGCATCCCGGCTATACCCCAGTTGCTGTAAAATTTCGTCCGTGTTTTGTCCTATTTCGGCAAATTTATTTTTAACTATGGCCGGAGTATCTGATAATTTTATGGGGTTCCCCATAATCATCAGGTCTTTTCCGGTATCTTTAAAATTCTCCACCGTCATTATCATATTTCTGGCTTTTACCTGGGGGTGCTCACTCATCTCCTGCAGATTCAGAACGGGAGCAAAACAAATATCGTCATCCGCGAAGAATTCTGTCCATTCACTGCATGTCCTGCTTTTCATCTTAGCTTCTATAGTCCGGATCATTTCCTCCTGTTTATCGGCCACCCAAATCTCCAAATCTTTTTTCAGGTATAGTTATTAATTCCTTTCATGTATTAGGCCACCATCATTGACAGTAATTGCATCTTAATTTAACATATTAATAAGTTATTTTAAGTTAGTTTTTGTCTGATCATGTAATTACTTTTGTTCTTTTTTTGTTTAGTTTTGTTTTGCAGTCGAATCCTGCCGGGTAACTGTTTAAAGCGAGGTGATAATAAAGGTTGTTATATGGTAGCTAATTATTGAAATTGAAACAAAAGGAGGAATATTGTGAAACTGTTTAAAAAATTGTTAGTGTTGAGCACTATGCTGGCATTACTTTTTGGTATGTCCATTCCGGCATCAGCGGCAACCAAACCCATCGTTTCCTTTGACGGCAATCCTATTTCAATTTCGTCTGCGTATGGAACCCCTTTTATCGATTCAGCCAACCGGCTGCAAGCGCCCATCCGGGTTATTGCGGAAAAACTCGGGGCAAAAGTTTCCTGGGACCAAAATACCCAAACCGCCATAATTGATGGAACGATCAAGGTCAAAATGGGTTCAAATGAAATCACTACCGCTTATGGAACTATTACCATGGACACAACGGCAGTCAACCAAAACGGCCGGATTTATATTCCGGTAAGGTCGATAGCCAATGCCATGGGGTACGGAGTCAGTGCCACGGCCAAAGATGGTACTATCGCCGCCGATATCACCACCAAAGTCAATCTGACTATAGCTGCGGCAGCAAGCTTAAAAGATGCATTAACCGAGGTAAAAGACTTATATCTGCAAGAAAAACCCAAGACAACCCTGACTATCAACTTCGCAGGATCAGGTACATTGCAAAAACAAATCGAGCAGGGTGCGGATGTTGATCTATTTTTCTCCGCCGCTACCTCTAACATGGATACTTTAAAGAATAAAGGCCTTTTAATTGACAACACGGTAAGGAACGTGCTGGGCAACAAACTCGTCCTGGTTGTCCCCATTGGCTCAAAAGTCCCGGTCAACAGTAGTTTTTCCGTTGTAGCATCCGATTCTTCCATTAAGAAGATTGCTTTGGGAGAACCCCAAACTGTTCCCGCCGGGAAGTATGCCGAAAATGTGTTTACCTACCTGAACATTATGGATAAAGTAAAAGCAAAAGTAGTCTATGCCCAGGATGTTAAGCAAGTACTGAACTGGGTCGAGACCGGCAATGTTGATGCAGGCGTAGTATACCTGACCGATGCCAAAATTTCAACTAAAGTCACTACTATCGCAACCGCCTCGGAAGCGTCTCATACCCCTATTGTATACCCGGCAGCGCTTATTAAATCAACCAATAATTATACTGCTTCAAGGGATTTCCTGAATTTCCTGACCTCAGCTAAAGCTAAAGCCGTTTTTGATAAATATGGTTTTGAAGTTTTATAAATGTTTTAAATAAAGTTATGGAGTAATCGCCATGAATTTTGATTTATCCCCGGCATGGATTTCTATCAAAGTAACTTTTATCGCAACTATCATCGTCTTTTTTCTGGGACTTTCCATAGCATGGTGGATGACCAATTACAGAGGCAGGTGGCAGGGATTGCTGGACGGAATCTTCACCCTGCCGCTTGTCCTCCCTCCAACCGTGGCAGGTTTTGGCATCCTATTATTGATCGGTAAACATGGCCCGGTAGGCAAATTTCTGAACCTGTTCGGCGTAAATATAATTTTTTCGTGGTATGCGGCAGTCATCGCATCAGTAGTAGTCGCATTTCCCCTGATGTATAAAACTTCGAGAGGTGCTTTCGAACAAATCGATGCCAATATTCTCAATGCCGCCAGGACTTTGGGCGTTTCAGAATGGAAGGTATTCTGGCGCGTATCAGTCCCCCTGGCCTGGCCCGGCATAGCAGCCGCCACCGCTCTTTCCTTTGCCAGGTCAATGGGCGAATTTGGTGCCACCCTGATGGTGGCAGGAAGTATTCCCGGCCAAACGCAGACGATACCAATTGCTATTTATTTCGCCACCCTGGGCGGTGACATGAGAGTCGCCTTAATCTGGGTACTGATTATTCTGGCTATTTCCCTGACCGTCATTGTATTGATGAATTATTGGAATAGCGCCCAAAGCAAATTAAAACTTGGCGCCGGGAGGAAATAACATGGGATTATATATAGACATCAAAAAAAAGCTGCCCGGCTTCAGTTTACAGGCCAAGCTGGCCTGCGAGCAAGGCATCATTGGGATATTGGGTGCTTCCGGTTCAGGAAAGAGCATGCTTTTGAACTGTATTGCCGGGCTGATCAATCCTGACGAAGGCAAAATCATCCTGAACGAAAAAACCTTTTACGATTCCACTCAAAAAATAAATTTGGCGCCGAGAGATAGGAAGGCCGGTTTCCTGTTTCAAAATTATGCTCTGTTCCCTCACCTGACGATTGCTGAAAATATTGCTTTTGGTCTGGACGCATTATCCAAATCAGATAAAAATAAAAAAGTAGTCGAATTGATGGAACGGTTTCATATGGCCGGTATGGAAAAACGCTATCCGGCTCAAATCTCAGGAGGGCAGCAGCAGCGCGTGGCGCTGGCTCGGGCACTGGCGGTTGAACCCGAGCTTCTGCTGCTGGACGAGCCTTTTTCCGCCCTGGATAATCACCTGAAAGTTCACATGATGAAGGAAATGCTGGTCTCACTCCACGAATTTCAAGGAAACACCCTGTTTGTTACCCACAATATAGAGGAGGCCTATCGCCTGTGCGACCGTATCGCGGTGTTAAATGCCGGCAGGGTCGAGACGTTAGGCTTGAAGAAAGAAATATTTCAAAGTCCGGCGTCACTGGAAACAGCCAAAATCACGGGATGCAAAAATATTGCCCCAGCCGTTCGCAAATCGGAGCATATGGTTGAGGTCCCGGATTGGGGCATACAGGTCAAAACCAACATGAAGATCGAGCAAGAGCAAGGCTTTACCGGCATAAGAGCAAATCATATAAAATTGGCGGATGACATCAGCCGGGAAAACTGTTTTCCCGTATGGATCACAGAGGAAAGCGAAGCACCGTTTCGCACTACGCTTTATCTCAAAATCGGATCCCAACCAGGTAAATTGGGTGATTTTCATATTCAATGGGAAGTGAGCAAAGATCAACGGGATATAATTAAAAATCTCCCACCGCCCGTCAATATATACATAGACCCAGGAGATGTCTTTTTTGTTCCCAATTAAAAGCGGTCAAACAAATAAAGGCTGGAAGATTGATTTCTTCCAGCCTTTGCTATAAAACTTATTCCCGGCGGTAGGCGGTGGGGTATAGTCAGGGCGCGACTTGCGGAGGCGGTGAGAAACACCCGGCGAAATTGAGCGGAGGATGGGGCCGAGCGGCATGGACGCCGCGAGCGCGACTCTGAACACGGATGTGAATAGGAGCGGTGCCCCATCAGCCGCGCAATGAGCCGTTGGTGTTTCCACTGCCGGAGCATGGAGCAAACGGGCTATGCCTCACCGCCGGCCTCCATAGGCAAATCATTTTCTAAAAGCCAAGCATAAGAACCGCCTGCGAGTACTGAGAGCTGAATTAACTAGCTCAACAGCATCCGGTCATTATCCAGCTCCGTACCACTCTGGTGTCCGAATTGTTCAATCAATCTTTCCACCGTCATGTTTTCTCTTTCCTGGCCTTTAATATCGAGCATTATTTTTCCCTGGTGCATCATAATTGTTCGGCTGCCGAACTCCAATGCTGCTTTCATATTATGGGTCACCATCAGGGTGCACAATTTGTGTTCAGCTACGATATCCCGGGTCAATTGCAGCACTTTTTTGGCTATGGACGGGTCCAATGCAGCCGTGTGCTCATCCAGAAGCAAAAGTTTCGGCTTCACAATGGTAGCCATAAGCA
>DHSK01000113.1 GCA_002408445.1 Syntrophomonas sp. UBA5288 | reverse complement strand
CACAGAAGGATTTACACTCCCGAATATTTATGATCATAAAACATCACCTCACCATTAAAGGCCCCCACAATAGTTATGTATATATGAACTTAAAAAGATTAGGAGAATCGGACCGAAATACTAAAAAGCCCCTTGTTAAATCTAGCTTCGGTCATTTCGGCTACTCCTGGGCTCTCTTAATTAAAATACGGTTTGTTAGACTTGAACACAAAGCCCACCGGGAACGGGCACTACGCTCCAAAGATTATTAAAAGTGAATGGGGCGAAGCCGAGATTACCGTCCACGCTGTTTTTTTCGTACCCAAGATGCTCGTCCATTTCTGCTTCCAGCATCTTTTCGAGAGTCCCAGCAAACAGGTTCTTGAGTTTTGTCGTTACATCTCCAGGGGTTGTACATTCCTCGCTAATGAGGGCTACCAACTGCATTTCTTTGTCGCTTAACTGTGCCATGTAAAAATCTCCTTTACTGTTTATTGTTGGAGATTATTACCATTTACACAGTTGAGCGTACGCCCTCAAATATTCTGGCGTTCGATTTTGAATATAAAGTATTCTTACTCTCGAACTAGCGTTCGCCCCTATTTTACCAAACACTAATTCTGCTTGAAAGCATATCCTGAGTTAAGTTAAGAATCAGTATTTATTTTTATAATCTTGTCCCGCAATTTGAACAAAAGTTAGATCCCGGAGTATATTGAGATCCACATTTGTTGCAAAAGTTACCCCCAAAATTTTGTCTAGTGTTTGACATGGTCAAGAACGGACAACCATCTCCATCTTTTTGGTTACAACGAGCACTATAATATTTTTCTGATTCGTGATAAGTTCTTCCATCAGGTTGTTTTTGGGCTGCCGGGTTATTAGGATTAAAACAGCGATATGTACTTATCACCCAGCCAGTATTACCTTCATAATAAACACATGCACTCATTATATTACACCCCTTTAAAATATGCTTTATATTCATCTTGAAAAATGAATCTTGATTCCCCTGCAAAAACCCCTAGAAATCGTTAAATTTAGCAGGATAAACAGCTACGAATGTCGAAGTAATAAAGAAATAGAAGCAGCTATCTAACGATAAACTAAAATATAGGTGGTTTTTTCAATATGTTTAGAAGTAATATTAAGCACTTACAAGATGACCTGTTCAATCATTACCGGACTATGAAACCCAGTATCGCCAAAATGCTTGAAAAGAGCTGGGCTCCAATCTTCTATGAAGAAGTATTTTGCATGATAAACGAAGAAATCTATGCCCCCCTTTACTGTTTAGACAACGGCAGACCCAATACGCCGGTTAACATCCTGTTATCATTGGAAATCATTAAACACCAGTTCGGCTTTACAGACCAGGAAATACTCGAACAGTTTTACTTCAACTACCAGATTCTTTATGCCTTGGGCATCCGGAATCTCGGGGAAGTTTACATAGCCGAACGTACACTGTATGAATTCAGAGAAAGAATCTTCTCATATATATTGAAACACCCTGACCAGGAAGATATCCTTTTCAAGCAATTTGGAATCCTGACCGCCAATTTCATTGCCAAGGCAGGAATTAAAACCAACGAACAACGGATGGATTCTACATTGGTAAGTCCTAATATCAAAAAAGCTGGCAGACTTTCCTT
The DNA here is from genome assembly GCA_002408445.1 of Syntrophomonas sp. UBA5288. Classification (GTDB taxonomy): domain Bacteria; phylum Bacillota; class Syntrophomonadia; order Syntrophomonadales; family Syntrophomonadaceae; genus UBA4851. The sequence continues at coordinate 1,426 of DHSK01000113.1, read as the reverse complement.
GGCCCATGATGTTCTGCGTCAAGCAGTCAAGATCATTCCGAAAGGATCATTAAGCGACACCCTAAAGCCAGTTCTGGAGGACTACTTTAAGAACGAATTGCTGTTTAAAACCCGCAACCGGGAACTAGACAGCAGACTTCAAAAAGTACTGGATCTGATAACCGAAGTAGATGAGCTAAGCCAAAAGATCCCCGGACTTGCTTCTCGGGGAGAAATAGCTATACTACGACGTTTTCTAAATGAACAGGCCCGTTACAACCAGGAACAAGGAAAGTGGTTTGCCAAGGCAGTTGCTGAAATTGAATCTAGTTCCTTGCAATCCGCTTATGATCAAGAGGCCACCTTCAGAAAGAAGGCCGGCAAAAGTAACAGCGGTTATGTATTAAATCTATCCGAAACCTGTTCCCCAGAGAATGAAGTACAGTTCATCACCGATTACAAGCTCGAACCCAATAACAAAAGCGATATAGAAATTGCCCAGGACCGACTTCCTGTAATCAAGCAAAAAACCGATCTAACCGACATGTACGCTGACGGTGGTTATCATAGTAGAAGAGCAGCAATAGAGGGAACCAACTCTGCATTAAACAATTTGTACGACTGATTAAATCCGTAAAAATTGAGCCGCTATTGCCAGATATAGGGAAACTGTGCCCAATCGGGAGTTAGTCCCCAGATAATGGAACGAATTGAGGCCTAAACGGGCCGTTTTCACTTGAGAAAGAACATCTAAACTTGCTTGTCTCGCTGAATTTTTAACCGAGCTTACTGTATCGAGGGAGAACCCCCTGTTTTTGCAGGGGAATCAATATTTAATACTAAAAAAAATTTGAATAAATAAAATTAAAAAATATCCTTTATATTTTTCATTAAGATAAATCCCTAAAATTAACATTCCATAATATAGATTAGCAATAATAACCATGAATGTCAAGAACCGAAAATTTTAAAGAATAAAGATATAATTCTGCAAAAACAGGATGCATTGTCCCACAATTGGTTTTGAGTAAAAATTTTATAAAGAGCCGCTGGCTCTCGGCAAGATTATGATTTCGAAATGCACTTTCGGCAAAGTTATGATTCAAATTGTGTGTTTGGCAAGTGAAAGATACAACAAAAATGGGGGTGTGGACAAAATCCTAGACTTTGGAAAGGCAGGAGGTTGTCCGTATGTATTCAAGAGAAGAGCGTATGAAAGCTATTGAGCTATACATAAAGTTGACGATTTCAATTTGCTCTAATAGATTACCTTGGTATTAATCAAAAGTAATATTTTACCCATTGCTCCGGTATTGAATCGCCCTCGGCCAGGTCTTGCAGCCGGATGTTCTCAGCGCCGTCCAGGTCGGCAATGGTGCGAGCAATTTTGAGTATCCGGTCATCGGCCCGCGCGCTCATATTCATCCGATCAAAAACATTCTTGAGA
>DHSK01000055.1:31166-76180 GCA_002408445.1 Syntrophomonas sp. UBA5288 | reverse complement strand
CCGTCCGGGGTGGTTTCGCCCGGCTTGATTTTTAGTTCCTGGCAAATCGCGGTTTCGATTCTTTCGGAGCCGTTGACATGGCAGGCGGTGCCCTGGCAGAGCAGGATTACGTATTTGCCTACCGGTTTTAGGCGAAATTGGGTGTAGAAGGTGGCGACTCCATATACCTTGGCCGCTTTTACTTCTAGTTCTTTGGCTATATGACGCAATACGGCGGTGGGCAGGTAGCCATAGAGGTCCTGTGCTTTCTGCAGTACGGTTACTAAGCTTCCGGCCTGTCCTTTGTATTCTGCTAATACTTCGCCCAGCAGGCTCAGGTCTGCTTTTTCTTGCTTCTCTTTTTCTACCTTTATTTTTTCTTCAGAGCAGCATCCCACGCTGAACACCTCTCTCTGTTTATATGATGATTTTTGTATTGTCTTATGGATTCTGGTTAAAATCACTAAAACATATATTCAGTAATAATAACCAAACGTAAATATTTATGGAGAACATGAAATGATGATAGAAACCAGAATTAACAAGGCTTGCCTATTAGTGGGCAACATCCGGCCGGAATTATATCCGACCGGATGTTAATTTCAGTTAATAATCGATTTAGTACATACCTGTCCGGGTCTCAGTCATGCTAATAAAGATATTTTTCTTCTGGGTATAATTTTCCATAATCATCTTATGGGTTTCACGACCGATACCGGATTTCTTGTAACCACCAAACGGAGCATGAGCCGGGAGATTATTATAGTCATTTACCCACATACGGCCGGTCTCAACAGCTCTGGCTACTCTAAGGGCACGGTTGATGTCTTTGGTCCAAACTGCACCGCCCAGTCCATATTCGCTGTCATTGGCCATCTTGATTACTTCAGCTTCGTCTTTAAATTTAATTACGCAGGCCACGGGTCCGAAAATTTCTTCCTGTGCTACTCTCATGTCATTGGTTACATCAGCCAGGAGGGTAGGTTTCATGAAGAAGCCTTTGTCCAGACCATTCTCGGTCAGGCGATAGCCGCCGCAGGCAACCCGGGCACCCTCTTTTTTGCCTATCTCAATGTAATCCAATATTTTTTCCAGCTGTTCTTTATTGATCTGGGCACCCATCATGGTATCTTTCTCCCAGGGCAGACCAACTTTTACGGTATCGAATAGTTTTGCTGTTTCAGCCAGGAATTTATCATAGATGTCTTCATGTACAAATACACGTGAACCTGCACAGCAGACCTGGCCCTGATTGAAAAGGATTCCTCTGGCTACGCCCTCAATGGCTTTATCCCAGGGGCAATCGGGGAAATAGATGTTGGCTGATTTCCCGCCCAGTTCCAGTGTGGCAGGAATCAGTTTCTTGGCTGCTGCATCGGCGATATTATAACCAACTTCGGTCGAACCGGTAAAGGCCAGTTTCCGGATATCAGGATGTTCCAATACATAGTTTCCTGTGCTCGATCCGCCGCCGGTAACAACATTAACTACTCCAGGAGGCAATACCTGATCCAGTAATTTGGCTAATTCCAGAACACTCAGCGAGGTAGTGGAGGATGGTTTGAAAATAATAGTATCTCCAGCCGCCAGAGCCGGGGCAATTTTCCATGCGGCCATTAATAATGGGAAGTTCCAGGGAACAATCTGGCCAACTACGCCGATAGGTTCTCTAAGGATAATACTCATATGATCCTTATCTATCATTACCGCCTGACCTTCTTCGGAGCGCAGCACGCCGGCAAAATAACGGAAATGATCAGAACTTAAGGGCACATCGGCTGCCATTGTTTCTCTGATGGGTTTACCATTATCCATTGTTTCGACCATTGCCAATTTTTCGGTGTTGGCATCAATCAAATCCGCAATCTTTAACAGCATGGTAGACCGCTCCAGGGGACTTACATCCTTCCAGGTCTCGTAAGCTTTCCAGGCTGCCTTTACGGCCATATCAACATCTTCTCGGCCTGCATTGGCACAGGTAGCCAGAAATTCGCCATTAGCCGGGCAATAGGTTTTAAAGGTTCTTCCATCTTTGGCATCAACCCATTTGCCGTCAATATAAAGTTTATAGCTGTCATCCATCGGTTTTTTCATAAAATACACCTCCAAAAATTAGCCGTTTTTTTCATGAAACTGAGTACTGGACAATAATTTTTCAATCTAATTTCCTAATTTCAACCTCCTTTCAAACCCGGGGCAAGTGACTATTAAGTTTTTTTACCGCAGCACCTCATCCCCGGATGCAGTTACTTTGATTAAGTACTGATAACAAGCTGAGTTGGACAAGGACACAGTCTGTTATCAATAAATAATGCTGGACCAGACAGGGGCGTAGTACAGCATTATATTAGTTGCTGATTTATAGAAGTATAATTCAGCAACTAATGCCTTATAACTAATCCCCTTTCCGCAATGGGAAGCCTGTCCGTTTCCGGATTAAGCCCTAATGACCCGATGACCTTAATAGTAAACCGTAGGTTAAGAGATTCGGAGACAAATATGTTCCCCTATTAACTTATCTAATAGGTACTATAAGCAAGAAACGTGCCATTCCCGTTATAACGCCTTTTTATAACTAATACGACATTTGCTAGGGTATTTTTTGTATTGAAAATAGTGACAATTGTTAATTTGATTATTACAAGTGTGTCAAAAAATGCAACAACGTGATTTTGATTGGCAGTTCAGATTATTTTAGGCAGGTGATAAGAAAAAAGAAAGGTGTATTCTAACGGAGAGATATTAAAACTGATGAGGCTCCCCATCAATCTTGATAATCTTCCCTATGGGTTCAAACGGGATCTGTTCATTATTTAAATTTGAACTCCCGCGAAACATCATAAAACTGCATTTTGCGGTAGACCGTATTACGGGAAATACCTAATTCTCGGGCAACCCGGCTAATATTACCGTTATAGCGGGACAATAATTCCAGAATTCGGTTGCGTTCCAGCAGTAAAGCGGCCATGCCTCCATTTTCATGTACTGCCTCCGGACTGCCGGATGCAATCGGATTTTCAGGTAACTCCTCCACTGACTGCGCAGCATGAATTTCAGGGGGCAGATTTTCAAAACGCAGAGTAGAACCATTGGCGGAATTAATCATTCGTTCCACTACATTTTCCAGTTCGCGTACATTGCCGGGCCAGTTATAATATTTGAGGTATTCAAGGATACCAGGTTCTATAAACTCTATGGGGGTGTTAAGTTTTTCTCCGATTTTGTGTACAAAATATTGAAATAACAGACTGATATCTTCTTCGCGTTCCCGTAAAGAAGGTATATTGATGGGGATTACATTTAACCGGTAATATAGATCTTCACGGAAATTACCCTTCTTGACCTCGTCCTGCAAATTTTTGTTGGTAGCGCAGATGACACGGGTATCTACCGGAATGACCTTGTCGCCGCCTATACGGATAATTTTCCTTTCCTGTAATACCCGCAGAAGTGTAACCTGCTGATCAAAAGGCATATCACCGATTTCATCCAGAAACAGGGTGCCGCCTGTAGCCATTTCAAATTTACCTGGCCTGCCGCCCCGGCCGGCTCCGGTAAAAGCCCCTTCCGTATAACCAAACAACTCACTGGCGATCAGTTCTCTTGGTATAGCTCCGCAGTTAAGCGCTACAAACGGTCCGTCACGGAAAGAACTGGCATTATGAATAGCCTGGGCGAAGAGCTCTTTGCCGGTTCCGCTTTCGCCGGCAATTAACACATTACTGGCACATGCTGCCGCATTGGAGGCCGAATGTATAGCTGAATGAAGTTTATGGCTGTTACCTATGATATCGTTGAAATTAAAGACCGCATGTGCGCCGCTGAAACGATTGGTTAATTTTTTGATTTTATTAATGGGATTAAAAAAGATAACTGCTCCGGTTGTGTTATCTTTTTCGTCTTTGATTGGTATGCTGGTTACCAGGCAATGAAATTGGAACTGTGGTTTATCAACTCTAACTTCTATATCCGTAAAAGGTTGTCCCTCACTTAGAAGTTTATCATATTGAGCTGTTTTTCCCAATAAATATTCAATTGAGGTGCCTTTTAAGTTATAGCCCAGAATTTGTTCCGCAACCGGATTTATATGGCTGATGATTCCCTGACGGTCAATAATGACGGCACCGTCAGACATGGTTTGAAAAATATTTTGCAGACTGCTGTTGAGAGCTGTTAATTCAAGGTTTTTCTCCCCAATTCGTATTTGGCTGCTGATGGCTTCTACTGCCGCCACCACCATCCCCAGCGTATGCAGGTGAGCCGCACCGGAGGGACCGGACATCTGCAATGCCCCCATTATTTGCCCGTCATTATCAAAGATAGGAGCGGCGGAACAAGTCCAGGAATGCAGCTTTTTACAGTAATGTTCCTGACCCGAAACCTGAACGGGTTTCTTTAGCAGCAACGCGGTGCCAATGCCGTTAGTGCCCACTTCTGTTTCCATCCACCCGGTTCCGGTCATAAGTTTTACATCAGTAGCATTATCTAAAATATTACAATCGCCAACGCTCTTTACAATATAACCATGTTCCTCTGACAGCAATACGATAAATCCGGAACCAGCCACAAATTCATAAAGCTTAACCATAAAGTGCCAGGCCGTTTCTATAAGTTCGGCATGATTGCTTTGCAATTGTTCCAATTCAGGCTGGGTAAGTATCAGGTGGCTGCTCCCGTCATAAGGGTCAACGCCTGCCTCATAACACCTTTGCCAGGATTCCAATATTTCAGGCCGGATTATGTCCGATTTCACCCGGCCATGGGAGATAAATTGCTCCCACTCTGCCGTTAAATTTAAATTTAACATTTTTCCTTTAACCTTCGATATCATTTTGATGCACCTAACCTTACAATCTTTACATTTCAAATTCGTTGCGAAAGGTTGCAGTTTAGTCACCTTATATTATCTATTGTACTTTTTTTATTGTGGATATCAATAATTTTGATAAAAAAATAAGCCCTCAGACTCACATCATAGTAAGTTTGAGGGCCGGTTAATCGGAATGAACCACCGATGTATTTTACACTTCCAGTATCCGTTTCAGGAAAATGCGGGTTCGTTCATTTTTGGGGTTATTAAATATTACATCGGGAACATCGTCTTCTAATATTACCCCGCCATCCATAAACACTACCCGGTTAGCTACATCGTGGGCAAAGCCCATTTCGTGGGTAACCACCAGCATGGTAAGTCCGCTCCGAGCCAGGTTTTTCATTACTTTAAGAACTTCGCCCACCATTTCCGGGTCCAGTGCGCTGGTCGGTTCATCGAAGAGCAGGGCTTCCGGCTCCATGGAAAGCGCCCGGGCTATAGCTACACGCTGTTTTTGACCTCCAGATATCTGATGAGGTTTGGCATTAATAAACTGTGACATACCAACCAGATCTAAATATTCCATGGCCGTTTTCCTGGCCGTCTCCTTATTGCGGTTCAATACTTTAACCTGACCAACCACACAATTGTCCAGCACAGTCAGGTTGTTGAACAGGTTAAACTGCTGAAAGACCATACCCATTTTAGCCCGGTAGACCGCAGTACTCATATTTTGTTCCAGGATGTTCTGACCGTGGTATAAAATATCTCCGGAAGTAGGTATTTCAAGCAGATTTAGACAGCGCAAAAGGGTGGACTTCCCTGAACCGCTGGAGCCAATAATACATACAACTTCCCCTTTATTTACCGAGAAGTTAATGTCTTTTAAAACCTCATTCTGACCAAAGGATTTTTGCAGATGCTTAATTTCAATGATTTTTTCCATTATTGCTTCTCCCTGCCAACGATCTTAATTTCCGCCTCAGGTACGGTCTGGGATCCATGGATCGTATAAACTGACGGACCATCCAGCCTTTTTTCAAAATATCTAAGAATGCGGGTAACGGTAAAGGTCATGATGAAATAAATTATACAGGTGATCGAAAAAACCTGGAAAAATGCATAAAAGGTACCGGCCAAAGACTTGGAATTGAAAAAAAGTTCGGTAACACCAATTACACTCAGTACGGAAGTATCCTTGATGTTTATCACAAATTCATTGCTGGTGGCAGGCAGAATGTTCCGTATGGCCTGTGGCAGCACAATACAGGCCATGGTTTGGGCGTGAGTCATTCCTATGGCATGAGCCGCTTCGAACTGGCCCTTGTCGATGGATAGAATTCCACCCCGCACTATTTCTGCCATATAAGCCCCGGTATTTATAGAAACAATGAATATACCGGCAAAATAGGTGGAAAGATGGATTTGATACAATAAAGCAACACCATAGAAAATAACCATAGCTTGTACCATCATAGGTGTACCACGGAATATTTCTATATAGCACAATAATATGAAGTTAACGATCTTGAACACAATTCTTTTAATTAGATTGGTAGTGTGATCGATTGGAATCGTGCGGATTACACCGATCAATACACCGATACCAAAACCAATAATAGTACCGGTTAAAGCTATGATAAGTGTAGTTTCGGCCCCTCTTAGAAAAAGGGGCCAATAATCATGTGCTATAAAGATTACCCATTCAATAAAACTGCTATTTGCACTTGCCGACATAAAATATATACACTCCTGTTATGTTGTAACTTTTATTTGGCAGCAGGCTGATTCTTGATTGCTGCATCCATTAAATCTTTTCTTTTTTCTTCCGACACACCGGCCAAGATCTTGTTAATACTGTTGGCCAGCTCGGTGTTGCCTTTTTTGATACCTACGGCAATAGCTACATCGTCGTCAGAAGCTTTGAAACCTTGGCCTTTGGCAAATTCAACCATGGCAAAGTTAGCATTGGCAGAGGTAGCTGATACACCTTCCGGTCTTTCAGAAACATAGCCATCAATAACACCGGATTCCAGGGCTACACGCATAGCCGGGAAATCATCCATGGCAGTTCCTTTAACAACACCGGGGATTTGGCCGATAACTGTATAATGGAAGGTATTTAACTGGGCCGTAATCTTTGCACCGCTAAAATCTTTCAGCGAGGTAGCTTTTTCAAATTTGGAACCCTTTTTAACTACCATAACCAGATCGGAACGATAATAATTATCTGAAAAATCGATCATTTTTTTCCGGTCGGCAGTTGGAGACATACCGGCTATTATGGCATCAATATTGCCGGATTGTACCGCCGGGGGCAGACCATCCCAAGCAGTTTTAACGATAACCAATTTTTTGCCCATGCCTTCGGCTAACAGCTTGGCTATCTCAACATCGTAACCGCCGGCAAATTCTTTAGTGCCGGAAATAGGCACAGCGCCGTTGGCGTCAGTAGCTTGTGTCCAGTTAAAAGGAGCATAGCCGCATTCAAGACCAACCTTCAATTCTTTAGATTGACTACTCTGGCCGCAACCCGCTGTAGATATGCATAAGCCCAGGATAAAGGTTATGCATAAAACCAAACTCACAACTTTCTTCATCTCATTACCCCTCACTAATTAAAATATTTGGTGTTTCCGCACAATAATTCAAGCATATTGTAACATAAAAATGTTTATTTGTAGTCTAACAATTGGAAATCTAAGATTGTTTTTAAAATCCAGGGGCATAGAGTATGAGTCAGACGGCTTCCCAATCCTCGAACCCGTTAAAAGTCCTTATGGGAATAAATATGCAAAGATACCAGCATAGATATATAACCAATTACCAAAGCAATGATCCAGGGAAGGATATCCTGAATACCTTGCGAAAACGGAACAGTAATTTGAAAAATAGTATTGATATGCACAGATTTGGCTAGAGCAGGAAACGTAAAAAGAGATATAAAAATAATGAAAAAGAAAATATATCTGGTAGTTTTATAACCAAACCGGTATTGAAACGGCAGCATTAATCCAAAACAAATAGCTGTTGCCAGGAATGATATTCCCAGGGCATGAATACCCAGCATCTCCAAATGGATGGGGGCTATAAAGGCGGTCAGGGTGTATATTATATAACAGCAGGCAAAGACCAGCAGGATAAATAAATATCTTGCTTTAACCAGATAATCTCTGGTATAGGGAGTTGTGCAGAGTAAGACAGAACCTTTAGATTTATCCTCTGCAAATGATACCGTATTTACCAGCATGTATTGCACCATAATAACGGTTACAAAAAAGCTGGCCAAGCCTCCGCCGGAGTTAAGCTGTACATAAATGGGAGCCGCGATAGCGAAGATAAACATGATGATCAGGTATTTTTTAGCCAGCAACAGATCCTTTTTTACCAGATTAATAAGCATTTTTATCACCTCCCACATATCCCAGCATTATAGCTTCTATGCTCGGTCGTTCGATCAGCACCCCATTCATTTCCTGGCGTATGGCTGCTTTTTGATTGGTCACACCCTCGAAGCCATATTCAGTTTCGCGCAATTTCAAAAATAAATTCCGGTTGTGCTCGTTAAGCAGCCTTTTATCGCCTTTGACCAAGCCATGGGTGTCTAATAAGGTATCCTTTTCTTCGATAAACACGATTTTGCCGTCATCGATCATAATAAGAAGATCGGCCACTTTATCCAAATCGGAGGTTATATGGGTAGAAAAGAACACACTTTTGCCTTCTTCTTTCATAAAATCCAACAGTATATCCATTAGTTCACTTCGCACTAACGGATCAAGCCCGCTGGTAGGCTCATCCATGATCAGCAAATCGGCATGATGAGAAAGGGCCAGAGCAATAGCATACTTCATCCGCATGCCCTTAGACAGGGCAGCGATTTTTTGATTAGGGTCTAATTTAAAACGTTTGATATAGCTGCTAAAGACATATTCATCCCAAGTTGAATAGGCTGGAGCAAACACCTTTGTCATTTCTTTAATGGTCAGATCTTCGTAAAGATACCCTTCATCCATCACTATACCTATACGGTTTTTAAGCTCCCGTTCATTTTTATCAAATTCCTGGCCAAATAGTTTAACCTCCCCGGCTTCTTTCAACACTAATCCCAGAATGGATTTTATGGTGGTAGTTTTGCCGGAACCGTTTATACCGATAAAGCCGGTAATACAACCCTCCGGTAACGAAAAGCCAATATCTTTTAAGCTAAAATGGTTAAAACTTTTACATAGTCCATTTACCTCTAAAATCGCATTCAATCTTTATCCTCCTCTGCAAAGATTAAATTCATCATCGCATACAGCTCGCTTTTGGGAATTCCCAGGGAACGAGCGGTTTCCCATGCCTCCATGAGTTTTACTTCCACCATATGCCTTTTTGACTCTCGCAAAAGTTCCAGGTTCGCGGTCGCTACAAATGAGCCTTTACCAGGCTTGCTTACTACAAAGCCTTCGGTTTCAAGTTCGTCATATACTCTGCGCGTGGTGAGAACACTTACATGCAAGTCATTGGCCAATTCGCGAAGTGATGGAAGACGCTGGCCTTCGGTCAGCTCACCTTGCAGTATGGCATCCTTGATTTGGTCCTTTATTTGCTGATAAATAGGCAGATCGGAAACATTAGCAATGATAATTTTCATGAGAAAAACCTCTTTTTCAAAACTGTATATGTAACACATACACATAATATACAATATATACACTGTTGTCAAACAAGATCTTATGGCGTTTTAGCCGCGCCATATTGACCTTGAGATGTCCCCTTTTTAGTAATCCTTCAAGTTTATATTGAGCCAGGAGCGGGATGGATAATGAAGTATACAGTATAAGTCTTGCTTAAGTTACTTATTTCCTGCACAAAATGATAAAATCATAAATTGACAAGAACTAGTGGCATAATAAGTCATAAACTGAATTGTAGATTGGGAGGAAAAGTATGCCGAAAAGAACCGACATTAATAAAATACTAATCATCGGATCAGGTCCCATAATCATTGGGCAGGCTTGTGAATTTGATTATTCCGGAACCCAGGCTTGCAAAGCTTTAAGAAAATTAGGTTATGAAATTGTTTTGGTCAATTCCAATCCCGCAACGATTATGACTGATCCGGAAATTGCTGATGTAACTTATATTGAGCCGCTAAATGTAAAAAGTCTCACCGGCATAATAGCTAAAGAACGGCCTGATGCACTATTACCCAATCTAGGCGGTCAGTCAGCTCTAAACCTGAGTTCGGAACTGTACAAGGAAGGTGTTTTGGACCGGTACGGAGTCAAAGTAATTGGGGTGCAGATCGATGCTATTGAACGCGGCGAGGATCGTATCGCCTTTAAAGAAACCATGAACCGGCTGGGGATAGATATGCCGCTCAGCCGACCTGCTTATAGTGTGGAGGAAGCGGAACAGATAGCAGCAGAACTCGGGTATCCGGTAGTTATCCGTCCTGCCTATACCATGGGAGGCACGGGCGGTGGCCTGGTTTATAACGTAGAAGAGTTAAGAACGGTGGCCAATCGGGGTATTGCGGCCAGCCTGGTGGGCCAGATCCTGATTGAGGAATCAGTCCTGGGCTGGGAAGAGCTGGAATTGGAAGTAGTCCGCGATGCCAATAATCGCATGATTACAGTTTGTTTCATTGAAAACATCGATGCCATGGGCGTACATACCGGTGATTCCTTTTGTGCCGCCCCCATGCTGACGATCAGCCCGGAACTGCAGGCCAGACTGCAGAAATATGCTTATGCGGTGGTGGAAGCCATAGAAGTGGTAGGCGGAACTAATGTTCAGTTTGCCCACGACCCCAAAACCGACCGGGTGGTTATTATCGAAATTAATCCCCGTACTTCCCGGTCCTCCGCTTTAGCCTCCAAGGCTACCGGTTTTCCCATCGCCATGGTCTCTACCATGCTGGCCGCAGGCCTGACCCTGGACGAAATTCCCTACTGGCGCGACGGTACCCTGGATAAATACACTCCCTCGGGCGACTATGTAGTAATTAAATTTGCCCGCTGGGCCTTTGAAAAGTTCCCCGGTTCGATTGATAAATTAGGCACCCAGATGCGGGCGGTAGGCGAAGTAATGAGCATCGGCAAAAACTATAAGGAAGCCATGCAAAAAGCGATTCGCTCCCTGGAAATTGGTCGTGCCGGATTAGGCTTTGCTAAAGATTTTAATAAGCGCTCTCTGGACGAACTGCTCTCCATGCTGGCAGAACCATCCAGTGAAAGACAGTTTATTATGTATGAGGCCTTGCGTAAAGGTGCCGATATTGAACAGCTGCACCACTTGACCCATATCAAAGTATGGTTTATTCAGCAGATGAAAGAACTGGTCCTGCTGGAAGAAGAGATATTAAAATACCGGGAAGGACAACTGCCGGATGAACTTCTCTTTCAAGCTAAAAAGGATGGCTTTTCCGATCGCTATTTAGCCATGCTTTTAAATAGGCCGGAAACGGAGATTCGCCGGCACCGGACTGCTCTGGGAATGGTGGAAGGATGGGAAGCTGTTCCGGTAAGCGGGGTTGAAAATGCTTCCTACTATTTTTCAACTTATAACGCACCTGATAAAACTACGGCCAGTGACCGGCCCAAAGTAATGATTCTGGGCGGAGGACCAAACCGTATCGGTCAGGGCATTGAATTTGATTATTGCTGTGTCCATACCGCCTTTGCGCTGCGGCACCTGGGCTATGAGACCGTTATTGTCAATTGCAACCCGGAAACGGTTTCCACCGATTATGATACATCGGATAAACTGTATTTCGAGCCTTTGACGGTCGAAGATGTTCTGAGTATATATGATAAGGAAAAGCCGATCGGAATAATCGTGCAGTTTGGCGGTCAGACTCCCCTGAACATAGCCGGAGAACTGGCCCGGGCCGGGGCCAAAATACTGGGAACTTCCCCGGAAACCATCGACCTGGCCGAAGACCGGGACCGGTTCCGTCACATCATGGATAAGCTGGGCATTCCCATGCCGGAATCGGGAATGGCGGTTAATGTGGAAGAAGCTCTGGTCATTGCCGGGCGCATTGGCTATCCTTTGATGGTTCGCCCTTCCTATGTTCTAGGCGGACGGGGCATGGAAGTGGTCCATGACGAAGAAATGCTGCGCCAGTACATGGCCGCCGCTGTAGGCGTAACACCGGAAAGACCGATTTTGATTGATAGATTCTTAAGTAATGCGATTGAAGCGGAAGCAGATGCAATCGCTGACGGAAACGACGCCTTTGTACCGACGGTAATGGAGCATATTGAATTGGCCGGCATTCATTCCGGAGACTCGGCCTGTGTCATTCCCCCCATTAGTATCCCGGCCAAACATGTCGCTACTATTGTAGAATATACCAAGAAAATAGCAAAAGAATTGCATGTAATCGGTCTTATGAATATGCAGTATGCCATTGCCGATGACCGGGTTTATGTTTTGGAAGCAAATCCAAGGGCTTCCCGAACCGTTCCGCTGGTTTCAAAAGTGTGCAATATCTCTATGGCCCGTATTGCAACCGAGATTATGATGGCCGATTATGCCGGTGAGAAATATTCCATCGGCGATCTTACCAACCAAAAAATCCCGCATTACGGGGTTAAGGAAGCGGTTTTCCCCTTTAATATGTTCCAGGAAGTTGACCCTATATTAGGGCCCGAAATGCGCTCTACCGGGGAGGTTTTAGGGATTGCCGATTCATTCGGACTGGCTTACTACAAAGCGGAAGAAGCGACTCAGTCTCCCCTGCCTTCTTCCGGTACCGTATTGATCAGTGTCAATGATCAGGATAAGCCGGCAGCACTGGAAGCAGCCCGGGAGTTTGCCCAGATTGGCTTTAAAATCAAGGCCACCGGCGGAACCCATAAATATCTGCAGGAAAACGGAATTGAGGCGGAGAAAATCAAGAAGTTATTCGAAGGACGTCCCAATATCGTGGACGGGATTACCAACCAGGAACTAAATCTGGTCATAAATACCCCGTCCGGCAAACGGAGCAAGTCTGATGACTCTTACATTCGTAAAGCCGCTATCAAATATAAAGTTCCCTATATTACTACTATGGCGGCAGCTCTGGCCAGTGCCAAAGGTATAGCCGCCTATAAGGAAAATCATTTTGGGGAAGGCGTGTTAAAGTCTTTGCAGGAATATCATGCCGATATTCGCGACTAATACTAAAACAATTAAGGGAATCGGTTTTAATGTAAATCGATTCCCTTTATTTTGATACTTCCGGAATTTAAGCAGAAAGCGGCAGGAACACGGCAAATACCGGTTTTGCATTTAGTGAGTATTAAACGAGGCATCCACTATTTCCAGCCGGTACCAGGTAAAATCACCGGTCGGTAGTTTCCAGGTTATAGTTCCAGTCGAAGGAATTCGGATACCTTCAAATTCTTTATAGTCTGCAACATCTGCAGACCAGGTTGCAAGTTCATAGCTGCCGTCTGTCTCCCGATAACGCCGGGCGGTGAAATTAACCGGTTCACCCCGGTCATTGAAATGGAAAATACCTGATGCTTCCATCCCTTTGCAGCGCATGGTTGCCCTGGCTGAATTGTCGTCGATATTTTCCCATTGAATATAGGAACTGAGAGCGGCTGAGGGATACCACATAGTTTCCGCCATATACCTTAGCATGGAGCCTTGATTTACTTCCTTGCCGGAGGCATTGGCAACCGTAACCAGACCCAGCAATTTGATAAGCATATTGCCTTGGCCCTTATAATACATATCCCTTCCGACTATAGATATAAATGGTGCAGCCTGGGCTTTAACCGACCAGATAAAACCAGGTTCTTTTATAACTGCGTACTGTTGAGCCGAAAAAGGCATCCAGGGCTGATTTATCTTAGTTCTCATAAAACCCTGCTGTTTCATTCTAACCGATTGGATTCTTTCTTTTCCTATTACTCCTGCTGCTGTCATCCATTTTTGAACCGGGGATGGTAATCCCTGCAAATCTGATTGCTGTACGCTTTGCTTTGCTTTACTGTCACGGAGTAGTTCCTCGACTTCCCGGTTTACTTTATGCTTAAATACCAGATTGGCTATAAATGAGCAGATAATTATACCAATGATAATCAGTACGAGAATAGCAATTACATACTGCAAAACTTTAAGCATCGTCGCATACCTCCGAAAAGATATTTGCAGAGGCTTGCGGCAACGTCCGGGCTGAACAGGGTGAAATCAAGCGGTTGTACGCAGGCTCTGCAATTGTGATATAAGCATGCCGGCCAGCATCAAAGCACAGCCGATCATTTCTTGTCCCTCAATCTGCTCTCCCAGTATAAGGAATCCTCCAATTACGGCAAAAACTGTTTCCATGCTGAGAATAATAGCGGCATGGGCGGGAGGAGCATGTTTCTGACCGGCGGCCTGCAGGGTGAAGGCAATCCCGACCGAGCAGATTCCACCGTACAAGATTGGTACCGCTGCATTAATGATATCGGCGATAATTATTGTTTCTGTTATAACTGCTGTTATAAGGCTAAGAACGGAACAGGTCACAAATTGCATTATTGATAATTTTAATATATCCACCCGGCGCGAAAAATAACCTATGATCAGAATATGAAAAGACCAGAATAACGCCCCGATCAGTTCCAGCAAGTCTCCGGTTTGGATAGAAGCTGATTCTTTGATACAGAGAAAGTAAAGTCCCGCGATGGCCAGGATACATCCCAGCCAGGTTCCCTTGCCCACCGATTGCCGCAGGAATATTCCCAGTAACGGTACCAGAACAATGTACAGACAGGTCACGAAAGCGGCTTTGCCTGCTGTGGTATAGATAAGACCGATTTGCTGCAAAGAAGCTCCGATGAATAATACGGTACCGGCCAGAAGCCCGGCCGGTACGGCATTTTTCCATTCCCTACGCATGGGACGGGAGTCGACCCGGTAATATAATATTAGTGGAATTAAAGATAAGCTGCCCAGCATAAACCGCAGCCCGTTAAAAGTGAACGGACCTACATGTTCCATCCCAACCCTTTGGGCTACGAAAGCAAATCCCCAGATGGCTGCGGCGAGCAGGAGCAGAAGGTTGGATTTTAAGACACTCACAAGGCTGTTTCCCTTCGATATTTACAAAATCTATTACCTGCAGAGTTATTATTGCCTTCAGAAATAGTATTTTCCTATTATATCTCTTCCCGGCGATAAGGGGAAGAATATAATAGGTTGTATACAAGGCCGGGCTTTAATAGTTTTGTTCAATGATATGTAGCATGTGGTACAGCACATCATTCACCGGGGTTGGAATACCATATTTACGCCCCATCTCTATAACCGTTCCGGCAAATATCTCTACTTCGGTTCTCCGGCCCGCTTCTACATCTTGCAGCATGGAGGTTTTTCCCTCCGGGGAGACGTTGGCCACAATGTCAAAATATCGGCCGATACTCTCTTTAGTTAAACCAATGCCGGCTTTTTCGGATATCTGAACAACTTCCTGACAGGCCATCTGCATGAGTTCACGCGCCTCTTTTTGTTTCTGGTAAACTCCGTAGGGTGCCCTCAACACGGCTGAAGTCTGGTTTATCCCTACGTTCATACAAAATTTCCACCATAGTTCATACATCATGTTTTCCGGAATAACATAAGGAATACCAGCCCGGTCAAAAAGCTCTTTGACGGCGGTTACTTTCGGAGAATAGGTCGTATTGCACTTTTCTCCCAGGTAGATAGTGCCCACTTTGGAGTAATGTACGTGGGTTTCCTCTCTAACCGCATCAGTTGCCACCACAAAGGAATAAAGCAGTTTTTCCATCCCGTATTTATGTCCGATCATTTCTTCACTGACTATTCCGTTTAAAAGGGATAGGATAATAGTTTCCTCCCCCACAAAATTGCGGATGTCCTCTATAGCCTGTTGCAGTTGATGTTGTTTTACCGCAATTATGATGAGATCAGCGTGAGGAACAATTTCCCCGGGCCTGATAAATTGAAACGGAATTTTTTCCTCATTCACAAAAATACCGTTTTGGGTATAGCGTTGGATGCGTTCAGGATTGGCAATGACTTTAATGCAGTCAGGATCCATCTTGTGCAGCAGATCGGCAAAGGAACTGCCTATGGCCCCGAGACCGGCTAAATAGACTTGCTGTATTTTTTTCAAATAATATCAACTCCGTATATCATTATTCTTAAAATAGAAAGGTGAATCTGCCTTTGAACTATCTTAACGCTCATGCCCGCCGTGCACAACCATCCCGGGAAAAATTATTAATCCAACCCGGCCATTAACACCCCCATCCGCAACAGTTTTCTATTGGCCAACGCCCGGATTTCAGAAATGCCATGCTTACGGAGGCCGGCGGTCAGGCATAGTCCGTTTGCTCCATGCTCCGGCAGCGGAAACAACAGCGGCTCATTTCGCCGGGTGTTTCTCACCGCCTCCTCAAGTCGCGCCCGGGCTATACCTAACCGCCTGGAATAAGTGTTATTCAGCGTCTAATTTTCGTATTGAATCTTGGCTAAAATAGCGAGGGTTGCTGCAGAGTATTAGATTTTGGAGGGGACGGGGGGATGGGACGAGTCTTTGGTTGAGATGGTGTGCAATTGCTGAAATTTACTGCCTGGCTGTGCCATCTGGCCAGATTTTTGAGGGCCTGCAGCTGTTCATTATGACCGGCCCGGGCGCGGCGCAAAGCCTTATTAAGAATAGTATAGCTATTTTCGATATCGGACTGGTTGACTGGAAAAGGAATACCGTCCTTACCGCCATGGGCAAAAGCATAGCGTACCGGATCTTTATAACTGGCCTGGACTCCATAGGCGACTTCTGCTACCAGACATAATGCCCGGAGCGTACCGGGCCCTACTCCGGATACCTGCAGCAGTTTCTCGAAATTATCCGGTTGTTGTTCATAGGCGGCATACAAAGATTTATTTAAATATGAGGTTCGGGGTATGGCATGACCGCGCGGCAATTGCAGGGTGCTATTTGAATTTTGAATTCGATTTATTTCGTCCACGATTTTGGTGGGTGCGAGTTTGAGGATTTCACAACTGGTTTGGCGCACGGTATTATTATCTTGCGCAACCAGATTCAAAGCCTGACCACGGCTGTCACAACAAATCGCGGCCTGTGGCTCTATGGTAAAATCATTTACCTGAGAACTTAGCCAATGATAACGGCGTGCCTCACCGGCACTTTCATTCATTCCCTGTTGGATAACTGCCCACTGCCCGGAACTGGTAAAGATGAAACAGTGGTGATAGATCTGGTAACCGTCCTGCACCGCCGCACTATCTACTTTGGCGGACATCCTGCTGGCATAGACCAGATCCTGGGCATTTACGGAAAGGGGGTATTTATCGGCGGTTTGGGCAATTTCCTGGGGAGTGTTCCGTGCTACTTTTCCCTTGCCCCCCGCAATAAAAAGACCGGCTGCGGGCCCGATCTGGGCCAATCCCTCTTTGAGTGCTCCACAGACGGTAGTAGTTACTCCGGAAGAATGCCAGTCGAAACCCACCACACATCCCAGGGCTTGAAACCAGTATGGATTACTGAGCCGTTCCAATACCGCCTCTACGCCGGAATCCTCTATGATTACTTCTACAATAGCGGCACTCAAAGCTTTCATATGGACAAAAAGCCATGCCGGGCACTTACCGCCATGTAAAGGCAAATCTGCAAAACCAGTTCGCACATTTATCCCCCTATCAATACAAAAAATAGACGCTGAAGACATTGAATATTATGGATGACACTGAATTTCCCCCCCATATCCTGGAAGAAGTAGACTACCAACAAATGCAGGGGTGGGGTGTTAAGGTGAGTCCGGGGTGCAAGCGTTCTTAATACCCCAATCCAGCATAACCTATCGCTATACTCATTTTCATAAATAATCTTCCGTAAATGGTTCAAGGCCAGTATAACATAATTAATGGAAAAAGAACAGATGTTCACCTCTGTGGGAGATGGGGGTATAAATTCTAAAAGAGAGCCCTCCTCCTTAAAAATTCTATAAAGAATTGTTGAGGGAGGAAGGCTGCATGGTCAGATAGCACTAGTTATTCAGCTTATAAAGTTGTGGTGGAAGTGTATTCAACCTTGATCATATTGTCTTTTTGCCGGCTTAGCTTAGCCTTATTCCCTTTTCCATCTTCCAGGGAAAGTTTTTCAAGTTCATGTTCCTGAAAAAAATTAACGATAGTTGTTTCTACGAATCCTGCCCAATTTACTGGTTTCTTTTCCTCTTCCAAAATATTCATTATCTCCTTTACTTTAATTTTTACCTTTGCTATTTTAACCGTGCTTGAATTATTAAGCAAATTTTGCCTGAGACTAAGTATAATAAAGATTGAAAGTATTCGTCCAAAAAATCTGTATTAATCTTGAAGAGGCGAGATTCTGGTTATTAATCTAATTTGGAGGTATTGAACATGAAACTACTTAGAAACACTACTGTACTGGTTCTGCTGATAGGACTCTTACTGTCATCCGCCGGCTGTACAACGACGGAGAAGAAGGAAGTTAAGTCCAAAGCACCGACCCCATCGGCTCCGGTGGTGCAAATGACTGATATAACAGTTTATTATCCTAAAATGAATGACAGCGAGACCTATCTGGTAAGAGAAGTTCATAAGGTAAAGAAGTCATCCGATATGCCGAAGACTGCAGTAGAAGAATTAATCAAAGGTAAACCGGTTACTTCCGGTGCTAATCAAGTAATTCCGTCTTCCACCAAAGTGCTGGGAATCAAGGTCGATAGTGAGGGAACTGCTACCGTTAATTTTTCCGCCGACGTACTCAAAGCCAATGTTGGAGCAGAGGGTGAAACGATAGGCATTTTAAGTATTGTTAACACACTGACCGAATTTCCCAATATTAAAAGGGTTTCCTTTATGGTGGATGGCGATATTGAAAAGGCTATGGATTGGTGGGGACATGTTGGATTATCGGAACAACCTTTTAGCCGTAATTTAGCAGCTGTATATGAACCAGCCATATGGGTAACTTCTCCTGCTCCGGATGCGGTAATTGCCGATGGCTTTGAACTTAGCGGGAGTGCCCGGGTATTTGAAGCTACGGTGGGATACAGAGTCAAGGATGCTGATGGCAAGGTCTTGACCAAGGGCTTTACCATGGCCAGCGAGGGTGCTCCCGGCCGCGGAGATTTTAAAACCAGCGTAGATTTTAAACCGGCCGGCCCGGGAAAAGGTCAGATCGAAGTGTTCTGGACAAGTATGAAGGATGGAAGTGACAAGGATAAAGTTGTTATACCGGTAGAGTGGAAATAAATTAGCGACTGCCGGGTACCTAGCGCATGGTTGGTTGGCCGGGTCCACCAGGATTAAAAACGAGGGATGTGAACTGTCGGGTTCACACTCCCTCGTTTTAATTTGGACTATTGGTATAATTTTATGGCTGAGCTAGTATTGCTGAATATTATCCCAGATTTCCTGCGGGCTCTTGCCGCTGGCCGTAATGACCGGTGCATTGATCATAATGTCCTGCATTCCCATCAGGTTTTGTTTAACACCGGAAAGCACCACTGCATCTACTTCAGTTTTAAGAGCTGATTCAACATCTATTACCTGGCAACCCTGCAATTTCAAGAATTCTTTGACCGGGGTAAGGTTATTTTCCACCGCGATTACTTTCTTCATTAAGTTCACCTCACTAAATAATTAATGTTGTTCTTTAATATTATGTTTAGGAGGTGAGAGATTTATGCTATAAGCCCACCCGGTGATTTATATCAATCCTTGCTACTACTCCAGATGTTCCAGCAACTGTGCCATGTCATCAATCAGAAAATCAGGGCTCGATGCGATCAATTCTGCTTTGTTACCAAGTCCGCCGGTTATTCCACAGGTGTAAGTTCCCGCGTTCTTGCCGGCTTCTACGTCGGTATGGGAATCGCCTACCATAATGGCGTTTTTAGGGGCTATCCTGAATGCAGCCAGCACTTTGCCGATTCCTTCCGGGTCCGGTTTCATTTTTTTCACTGATTCGGGGCCCAGAACGGCATCAAAGTAATCCGCTATATCCAGACCGGCCAGTATTTTGCGGGCTATATTTTCCGGTTTATTGGTGACCAACGCTATTTTGTGATCCATATTTCTCTTAATGACTTCCAGGGCTTGTTTTACATGGGGATAAAGCGTGGTTTCTACCAAGGCATTTTCCAAATAGTATTTTTTATAAGCCGGAAGTGCTTCCAGAATCAATTCTTCACTTGAGCCCTTAAAGCTTTGGCGGACCAGGTATTCTGCCCCATGTCCGGTATAGCTGATGATTTCATCTACCGCTAAAACGGGCCGGTTAAATTTCTGCAAAGTATGCTGTACCGCATGGGCGATATCTGCGCCTGAATCAATGATAACTCCGTCAAAATCAAATATAACTGCATCAACTTTATATTTCATAAATAATTTACTCCTTACAATTATGTTTTTCACATTAATTCCTGGTCGGAAGCAACTCCCATTTAAGAAAATAGAGTATATCTCATAGTTAATAGCCTGCCCTACGTCCCCGACGTTAGGAGTGGACCTCAGGGCTGGGTTCTTTCCATGTTATTCTCTGCACCGGCCTGAAGGGCTGTCGCCCTGTAGACCGGCCTACGGTTTTATTCTCGTATTATTAATCCATAAAGACCATGCCCTTTTCACTCACAGCCTTGACCCGCTCTACTATAAAACCGGCCAGACGTTCCTGTTTGCGCCAGCGCACGTAAGTGCGGCCCGGGTCGAGAGCAAACTTGCTCAGTATAGTTTTGCATTGTCCGGCATCAAATATTTGCAATGCCGCATAGAGTCCCACACTGCCCTGGTCATGATAAATGCGGAAGGGATCAAAATCTTGCGGCAGCTCTGCTCCTTGATTCTTTTTTCGGCGTGGTTTAACCGTTTCCATCTCTTGTTTTAAAAATTCTTCCAGCGGAGCACTCAGACGTTTGGCCATGGCATGGTTATGCTCGACCTCTTCAGCCAGTAACCGGAAAAATGTGGCCATTATTTTGCTCATATCAGGGGCTGACAATGCTTAGGACCTCCTCGGATAGTTTTTGATAAGGTTTAAAAGGTACTTCATAACCATATTTATCGTGCAGGCTGCGAACCGGCAGAGTGAAATCCATGGCATTGGCAGCTCGCGTGGCTTCAGGTATTATAGCGGAAAAAACTTGATGATAGCCTGATTTTTCGGCATTGAGCTGTAACAGGTGCAACTGGTTGGTATGTAGTGGACTATTCTTGCGGAAGTGGTTGACAATTACCCCCAGAGGTTTAATATGGACTCCGGTTTCAGTTTCCAGCCGCTTGACCCGTGCCACTATTTGCGGAATGCCATAGGTGGAAAGTACATCGGGAATAACGGGGATAAGATAATACTGACTTAATATCAGGCCGTTCTGGGTAATCAACCCCAGATTAGGGGGGCAATCTATCAGCACTATATCATAATGGTTTATATCTTCACATAAGGTTTCACCCAGAATAGTTAAAGGCCGTTGGCTGAATATGCCCCGGGTGGGAATCTTGATCAATTCATCCTGGATGTCGATTAAGTCGAGGCTGGAGGGCAGCAAATCGAGTCCGGTGATTCCCCCGCCGATATTGGAAACATTATGGACAATGGCCTCCCGGGCTGAGAAGATATGCGTATTTTCAAGATAATCCCGAAATAGCTGAACTATGGTCTGTCCTTTGATGTTTTGCTTTTTCCATTCATGCTCCCCCATCAGACTAACGGTAGCATTAGTTTGGGGGTCCAGGTCAATTATCAGTACCTTTAAATCATGCTGGAGGGCCATGAATTCGGCCAATGCTACCGTAAGAGTGGTCTTGCCTACTCCCCCCTTGAGATTGATCAAACTAATGGTAATGGGCACAAAACTCCCCCCTAAATATGGTGCTACGCATTAACAAATGAATTCAGACGGTTCATGCTTTCAGCTAAAAGCGATTGGGGACAGGCAAAATTCAATCTTTGAAAACCATAACCATTGGCACCGAAAATGGAGCCTCTTTCTAACACCAGACCAGTCTCTTCTATCAGCTTTTGCTCTATATCCGCATCATCTTTACCCAGAGCCCGGAAATCTATCCAGGCTAAATAGGTTCCTTCCGATTCTATTACTTTTAATAAGGGTATATTTTGGGTAATAAATTTACAGATAAAATCATAATTGGACTTTAGATAAACCAGCAGTTCTTCCAACCAGGGTTCTCCGCAATTATAGGCGGTTTTAAGCGCTTCAACGGCAAAAACATTCAAAGTTTCCATACCGTTGTTTTTGATTATTGACAGGTAACGATTCCTTATTTCCGGATTGGGAATAATAATGTTGGAGGCCTGAACTCCGGCCAGATTAAATGTTTTGCTGGGAGCATTGCAGATTACCGACTGCTGGGCCAGGGCCTCGGACCAGGAACCAAATACCGTATGTTTTACCCCCGGAAATACCAGGTCGGAATGAATTTCATCGGAGATGACCAGCACATCATAGGACTGAGCCAGCTCACCCAGTTGGGTTAGTTCTGCCCGGGTCCATACTCTGCCCACCGGGTTATGGGGGCTGCAAAGGATTATAACCTTAGCCCCGGCCCGAAACTTTTCTTCCAGGTCGTCGAAATCCATATAATACTTGTTGCCTTGCAAGAGCAGAGGGTTTTCCAATAAACTGCATTTATTATTTTTTATTACACTATAAAAAGGATGGTAGACCGGAGTCTGAATAACTACCCGGTCTCCAGGTTCGGTGAGCGCGCGCAAAAGCATATCCATTGCCGGAACAATGCCGGGACTTCTGCATATCCATTCCTGGTCAATTTGCCAATTATGCCTTTTAGCCATCCAATTTATAATGGAATGGTAATATTCATCATCACAGAGAGCATAGCCAAAAATACCATGTTCAGCTCTTTTAATCAGGGCTTCAATAACTTCCGGCGGGCACTTGAAATCCATATCGGCTACCCACAGGGGTATTCTTTTATTCTCAAGGGTGCAGTTAAAGCGGTCCCATTTCTCACAGCCAGTATACCGGCGTTCTATATTTTCATTAAAATCGTAATATTTCATTATCTTGCTCCTTGCCCACCAAAGTATTATTTTAATTCTAATGCTTTTCTGCCAGGTAGGGCAACCAATTGCCGATTTAAATACGAGGCTTAAATTATGACCACCCCTTCAAGAGGTGGTTTATATTGGAGCTCTATATAATATATCCCCCGTCGCCATATGCTATCAGATCCGGCAGTCGTTTCTCCCCGATGAGATTACGCCGGAAAGCGCCAACCGGATCGGCTATGAACTGGGGATGTGCTGGACGAAAGACCAAAAATGCACTATTTACACTATTGACAACCATTTAATACAGCTGTATTATGCAATCAATTTAATACACTTGTGTTACTTGTGTTAGTAGAAAGGGCGATTATATGAAAAGGCTTCCCGAAGCAGAGTTTCAAGTGATGAAGTCTATCTGGGCCTACGAGCCGCCAGTAACCTCATCTATGGTAATGGGACATTTGGCGGGAGAAAAAAGCTGGCCTATACAGTCGGTTGTCACATTACTTAGCAGGTTGGTAGAAAAGGGGTTCTTACGCTCAGAAAAAGAAGGCAAGGAAAGACGGTATTATCCACTCGTTTCAAAGGAAGATTATCTCCAATTTGAAACCAGGAATTTTGTTAAGCAATATCATGAAAATTCATTTATCAATCTGTTATCGACGCTTCATCAAGACAAGAAATTGACTGACGAAGATTTAGACGCTTTGCAAGAATGGATAAAGAAACGGAGGCCTGACTAATGCCACGGATATTTTTAGTGGAGGATGATAAGGCAATTGCTAAAAACCTCATGCATTTGCTCCGCTCGGAGGGACTTACAGTCACTCACGCCCCTACGCGGGGTGACGCCCTTGCCGCGCTTGCCGGGAATAAATTTGACTTAGCGCTAGTTGATATTTCTCTGCCTGACGGAAACGGTTTTACAGTTTGCACGAAAATTAAAGAAACGCAGGATATTCCCGTCATCTTTTTGACGGCTTACGGCGATGAGGCGAGTGTTGTTACCGGGCTGAACATGGGCGCGGACGACTATATCACCAAGCCTTTCCGTCCGCGTGAATTGATTGCGCGAATTGGAACCGCCCTGCGAAAAAGCGGGCGTTCCGGGTCGGATTTTGAAATTCGCGGGCTTCATGTCGATACGGCAAGCGGCGTTGTGAAAAAAAACGGCAACGAGGTTTTTCTTTCAGCATTAGAATACCGCTTGTTGCTGGTGTTTATTAGCAACCCTAAAAGTATTATAACGAGGGGCAGGCTACTTGACGAATTGTGGGACGCGGCGGGCGAGTTTGTCAATGACAATACATTGACCGTGTACGTCAAACGCTTGCGGGAGAAGATAGAGAACGACCCAGCAAGCCCGCAAATAATTCTGACCGTTCGCGGGACGGGGTATAGATTGGGGGGCGAGTATGCTTCGGAATAGAGAGTTCCGGCAGTTTGCTATTTTGTTCTCCTTAATGGCTGCCGTCGCTGTAATGCTGGGATTTGCAATAAATACGGCGGCGGGAATCCTTGTCATTACTTCTGCCGCTGCCTTTGGCACAGCGTTTTTCGCGTTTACCCAAGCCGGATACAAAAGCATTGCCCGGATTTCAAATCAAATCGACCTTGTGCTTCATAATGCTGACCATCTGTATATTGGTGAATCGGACGAGGGCGAACTTTCCATTCTGCACAGTGAGATAACAAAAATGACGTTGCGTATTCGGGAGCAAAACGACGAGCTAAAAAAAGAAAAAGAGCATTTTGCCGATTCGCTGGCCGACATAGCCCACCAACTCCGAACTCCGCTCACATCTGCGAACCTCATTCTGTCATTGTTAGCGAATAACCCTGATGAAAACGAGCGGAAAGCATTTGTACGGGAAACAGAGGAATTGCTTATGCGGATGGATTGGCTGGTTACTTCCCTATTGAAATTATCCCGCTTGGACGCGGGCATTGTGGTGTTCCAAAGCGAGCAGATAGATGTAAACAACTTGATATGCGCCGCGCTTCGCCCGTTCTTAATTCCAATGGAATTGCACGATATTGATTTGCAGATAGATGCACCGAAAGGGATGCTTATTCAAGGTGATTCAGGTTGGCTCTCGGAAGCAATTCAAAACATTCTCAAAAATTGCATAGAAAGCGCAGGCGAGAACGGGAAGATTGAGATTGTTTGCGGAGACAACCCACTGTTTACCGAGATTGCTATCCACGACAGCGGCGCGGGCTTTGAAAAAGAAGATTTACTCTGCCTGTTTGACAGGTTTTATCGTGGGAAAAATCCAAACGCGACAGGATACGGGATCGGATTGGCTCTCTGCAAGATGATTATAACACGGCAGGGCGGGACAATTACCGCCAAAAATCACCCGCAGGGCGGCGCGATATTTGTCATTCGTTTCCCAAAGTGACAGATCTCTCACCTGAAAGTCACAGAGATGTAAGTTGAAGGTTCTATTATATGGGTAAAACATGAGAAAGGAAACTCACATAATGGAGTTTTTAAAAATTGAAAATTTATGCAAGGTCTACGGCAAGGGTGAAAACCAAGTTACCGCGCTTGACCATGTTTCGTTTACAATCGAAAAGGGGGAGTTTACCGCAATCATCGGCTCCTCCGGTTCCGGTAAATCCACATTGCTTCACATCATCGGTGGCGTGGACGTGCCGACAAGCGGAAAGGTGTATTTGGACGGGCAGGATGTATATGTCCAAAGCAATGAAAAACTCGCCATTTTCCGCAGGCGGCAGGTTGGGCTGATTTACCAGTTCCACAACCTCATTCCCACTCTGAATGTGGTGGAAAATATCACCTTGCCTATCCTGATGGACAAGCGCAAGGTCAATGAAGAACGGCTGAATGACTTGTTGGGCCTGCTTGGGTTAAAAGAACGAAAAACGCATTTACCCAATCAGCTTTCGGGCGGTCAGCAACAGCGTGTTGCTATCGGGCGCGCTTTGATGAACGCTCCGGCAGTCATGCTGGCCGATGAACCGACCGGCAGCTTGGACAGCCGTAACGGACAGGAAATCATCAAACTGCTGAAAGAAAGCAATAAAAAATATGGGCAGACCCTGCTTCTCGTCACCCACGATGAAAATATCGCCTTGCAGGCAGACCGCATTATTACCGTCGCAGATGGAAAGGTGGTGCGGGATGAGAGGCAGGTGGCACGATAATGAACATCTTTAATAAAGTCGCCCGGCAAGGTTTGAAAAAGAACCGCACACGAACACTTGTCACGATTATCGGAGTTGCTCTGTCTGCTGCACTAATTACGGCAGTTGCCACTTTTGCTGTTTCTCTGCAAACCTATATGGTAAACGGAGCAATCATGAAGTACGGCAATTGGCACGTCGCATTTCCCGATGTAGATTCCTCTTTTGTGCAGGAACAAGCTGGCGACAGCAGAGTTGCAAATGTCGCATCCTTTGAAAATATCGGCTACGCAACACTCGAAGATGGGGAAAATCCTGACAAACCATATTTATTTATCGTCGGGTTCAACCAGGAAACCTTCGCTACTCTGCCAGTTGATCTTCTTTCGGGCCGATTACCGGAAAACAGCAACGAAATTCTTGTTCCGGCGCACGTAGCGGCAAACGGCGGTGTTAAAATCTCGGTTGGCGATACCCTTACCCTTGCGGTCGGAACCCGTCAGGCTGGAAACGAAACGCTCAATCAACACGACCCGTATCGTTCCGAGAAAGAAACGCTGACACCCACGGTGGAGAAAACCTACACGGTCGTCGGTATCTGCCAAAGACCCGCCTTTGAGGAGCGTTCCGCTCCTGGATATACGTTAATCACAACAACAGACACAGTGGCTCCGGCGGACAGTTTCAGCGCATTTATTACGCTGGAAAAGCCGAGCCAGATTCGCTCGTATACAGGCGGCGCGGCCGGGAACCACGCTTATGTCCTGAACGATGATGTGTTGCGCTTTATGGGGCTTTCGGGAGATAAGACGTTTAATGCGCTGCTCTATTCGGTTGGGGGAATTTTGGTAGCCCTGATTATGCTCGGCTCGGTGTTTCTGATTTACAATTCCTTCAACATCTCCCTAAACGAGCGCACACACCAGTTTGGCATTCTTATGTCGGTAGGTGCCACGGAAAAGCAGTTGCGCAATTCTGTGCTGTTTGAGGGACTTTGCATTGGTGTGATCGGTATTCCCATCGGCATTTTGATTGGGATCCCAAGCATCAGGCTCGTACTTTCTCTTGTGGCAGAGAATTTCGCCAATGTTCTTTATGACAATGTACCGTTGACTTTAAAGGTGTCTGTTCCTGCTCTTGTTGCTGCGGCGGTTATCAGTATGATCACCATTTTGATTTCGGCCTATATTCCGGCAAGGAAAGCTGCCGGCACTCCCGTGATGGAATGTATCCGCCAGACCAACGAGGTCAGGGTTGAAGCCAAAGCCATAAGGACATCAAAATTCATGGAACGCATTTACGGTTTGGAGGGAACTCTTGCGTTAAAAAACTTTAAGAGAAACAAGCGGCGTTATCGCAGTATTGTCCTGTCGCTTACTTTGAGTGTTGTGCTATTTGTATCAGCCAGCGCCTTCGGGACATATTTGGATCAGGTGGCGGAGCAGTCAGCTGTTGAAATGGACGGTGATATCTTGTTCTATACACGAGATATGAAGGAAAGCGAACTGTTTCAGCTTTATGACAAACTGAAAACCGCTGACGGAGTTACCAAAAGCACCGATCAAGCAATTTCGACCTATATCTGCGATGTCAATACAGGCGATCTTTCAAGTGCCTTTTGGGACAGCTACCGGGAGTCCGCAGGTTTAGACGGGGCAAGTGAAACGGTGAAACTGTCGATGGATGTTCAGTTTATTGAGGACGACATCTATCAGGACTTTATCAAAAGCCTCGGCCTGTCCACAGCAGAATATACCGGACAGGACGCCAAAATGATCATCGTCGGGAAACAAACCGGGGGTATCGATATGTTTACAAACCGCTCTATGGATTTTACGCTTAGCGTTGAATCCGGGGAACAGACGAAGACGATCAGCACAACCTTTGTCGATGCCTACCCGTTGGATCCACCACCCGCGGAACGGTCTGAGGTGAAGGGATACGTTTTTATGGCGGTTGCCCCGCACCAGATGAAGCCGCAGTTTGACGCTCTGGGTGCGCCTACAAAGCTGGGCTTGACCTTCTGGTCAGAGAATCCCGCCCAGTCAGCGGCGAAAATGCAGACGATGATCGAGGGAGCGGGCATTACCTCCGGCTATACCTTATACAATGTCCATGCGATACTTGAGCAAAACCGTAATATATTATTCATCGTAAATCTGTTCACTGTTGTTTTTACCATTATGATTGCACTGATTGCGGTTGCGAATGTGTTCAACACGATCTCCACCAACATAAAGCTACGGAGGCGGGAACTTGCCATGCTCCGCTCGATGGGGATGTCTGACCGCGATTTCCAAAAGATGATGAATTTCGAATGTACATTTTATGGCATGAGGACGTTACTGTTCGGGCTTCCCATAGCGGGAATTCTCTCTTGGCTGATTTACAAAGGGTTAATCATCGGCGGGGCGGACATCGGTTTTACGCTCCCGTGGGGCAGTATCGGAATCAGCGTGTTCAGCGTATTCTTTGTGGTGTTCATTACAATGCTGTATGCCATTAGCAAGATAAAAAGAGAAAATATTATTGACGCGCTTCGGGATGACATGACTTGATTCAAAACCGATATTGACGGGAGACACATCTTGCCCATATTCTATTAAGCCCGGTATACCCTTCTTCTCCGCTGGCGCCTGAGATTTATGAATCTTATTAAATAGGCACAGCCAAACAGTACTAGAAAAGTTTTAAAAATAAATATAATAACTTTTATAGAAGCCGATTTGAAGCGGTTCCAAAGAGGTGGCTGGGGGTCAACCGGGGAACTCGCCACCAGATTAACCCGGCCTGCTTCATGACCGGCTACGTACATCCTGCAGGTGCCCAGGATCTGTCCTTTTTTAATCGGGGCTGAAACATTTTCCTGAGGATAGAATTTATAGGAGACCTGGGATTGTTCTTTTTCGGTCAGGGCTGCGACCAGATCGGTCTGGGGCCTGGCCTGTACCGATTCTGCCGTTCCATTCTCTACGGGAACAGTTACGGCCAATTGTTCGGCTTTTTTAATGGTTTTTTGGCTATAGTTGTTGAATCCATAGTCCAACATTTGCTCCAGGTCCTGATATACCGAAGGTGAATTCAGAGATACCGCAATTAGTACCATGTCCCCTCTCTGGGCGGCACCGACCACACAGTTGCCGGCCTGTTTGGTATAGCCGGTTTTGATGCCTATGGCGCCGTCATATCTGTAAAGCAGGCGGTTTTGATTTATCAGCAAGCGGTTATATTCATGGCCGGCCCAGGGAATATTCATAGTCTGAGTAGACACTACTTTACGAAACATGGGATAATGCAGGGCTTCCCTGCTCAACATGGCCAAATCATAGGCGGAAGTATAATGGCCGCTTGCTTCCAGGCCGTGGGGATTGCAAAAATGAGTATCTTTCAGCCCCAATTGCCGGGCGCGCCGGTTCATTAACTTAACAAAAGCCTGTTCGCTGCCGGCTATGCTCTCCGCCAGTTCCATGGCCGCATCGTTGGCGGAGTTTAACATACAAGCGTAAAGCAGTTGTTCGCGGGTAAGCTTTTCTCCTGCCTCCAGCCAGATCGAGCATTCCGGGGTATCAGCCGCCGTCTGGCTTACTGTTACTTTCTGATTCAGATTCCCCTTTTCCACCACCAGCAATCCCGTCATAATCTTGGTTACACTGGCAGGAGGCAATTGCTGGTGGGCATTTGCCTCGTAGAGAACTCGGCCTGAAGAGGCATCTATTAAAACCGCAGCCTTGCCTAGGGTCTGTGGTTTAGATACTGGCAAGTTACTGGCATCCCCGTTTTCCGCATATACCGGGGAAACGCTGATCAGAAAAAACACGATCAGTAAGAAGTACATTAAATGGCTTCTATGCTGCATTAATTTAACTCCCTGTACATATTGGATAGGTGGTTTGAAAATAATACTTGTCTAATAATACTATAAATTTTATTTGATACCAAGCGTTTGAAATGCAGAAAAGGGCCGTGGCCCGGGAAAGGTTCTTTGGTCTCAGACCCTGTTGATACAGAAATCCCGATACGGGGAAGACTTTTGGTAACAATAAGACGGATAAGCTGGACGGGAAGCTGAATCTCCCCGGCGGGATGGTCTATTCTATTGCCGGGGTTGGATGCCTTTTACACTTGAATATGGTACAATAGCGAAGTTATGTGTTTAATTTTATAGAAAGTCGGTATTGCAATGATAACTACAACCAATTTAACTTTAGGATTTGGAGCGCGCCCGCTCTTTGAAAATGTCAACATTAAATTTACTCCCGGCAATTGTTATGGCTTGATTGGAGCCAATGGGGCCGGTAAATCTACCTTTTTAAAAATACTCTCCGGCGAGATTGAACCAACTGCCGGCAATGTTATTATACCTGACGGACTCAGGCTTTCAGTTTTAAAGCAGGATCATTTTGAGTTTGACGAATTTGAGGTAATTACTACCGTTTTAAAAGGACATGCCCGACTGTATGAAATAATGGAAGAAAAAGATGCCATCTATGCCAAACCGGATTTTTCTGAAGAAGATGGTCTGAAAGCAGCTGAACTGGAAGGTGAATTTACCGAACTTAACGGTTGGGAAGCCGAAGCCGAGGCAGCGTCTCTGTTAAATGGACTGGGAGTACCGGAAAATTTACATTACAAAAAGATGCAGGAACTGAACGGCAGTGAAAAGGTTAAAGTATTGCTGGCCCAGGCCTTGTTCGGCAATCCCGATATTCTTCTAATGGATGAGCCCACCAACTATCTGGATCTGGAGTCGGTCGCCTGGCTGGAAGATTTTCTTTATGATTTGGACAGTACGGTCATCGTGGTATCGCATGACCGCCATTTTTTAAACCGGGTCTGTACTCATATAGCTGATATTGATTATGGGAAAATTCAGCTTTACGTAGGTAATTATGATTTCTGGCAGGAATCCAGCCAGCTAGCTTTACAGCAGGCCCGCGATGCCAATAAGAAGGCGGAGACCAAAATCAAGGAACTGCAGGAATTTATTCAGCGTTTCAGTGCCAATGCTTCCAAATCGAAACAGGCTACTTCCCGTAAAAAGCAATTGGAAAAACTTACTCTGGAAGATATTAAGCCTTCCTCCCGCCGTCAGCCCTGGATCAATTTTAAACCGGACCGGGAAGCGGGAGTGAATGTATTGACGGTTAAAAACCTCAATAAAACCATAGACGGTGTTCAATTATTGAAGGATATAAATCTGGTGGTTAATCGCGGCGATAAGATTGCCCTGGTTGGGTCCTCTGAACAGGCGAAATCAGCGCTGCTGCAGATACTCATGGGCGTAATGGAAGCGGACAGCGGAGAATATACCTGGGGTTTATCCACCTCCCGGTCCTATTTCCCCAAAGACCATACTGATTATTTTAACTCTGATTTAAATCTGGTTGATTG
Source organism: Syntrophomonas sp. UBA5288 (assembly GCA_002408445.1). GTDB lineage: Bacteria > Bacillota > Syntrophomonadia > Syntrophomonadales > Syntrophomonadaceae > UBA4851. The sequence continues at coordinate 44,825 of DHSK01000055.1, read as the reverse complement.
GCTGCGGCAGTATTCGGCGGACCAGGAAGAGACCTTTGTGCGGGGTTATTTGGGACGCATGCTTTTTTCCGGCGAGGAATCACAGAAGAAGGCCAACGTTCTCTCCGGAGGCGAACAGGTAAGGTGTATGCTGGCGCGTATGATGCTGTCCGGAGCTAATGTTTTACTGCTGGATGAACCGACCAACCATCTGGATCTGGAAGCGATTACCGCCTTGAATAATGGGTTGATGGCTTTTACCGGAACCGTATTTCTAATATCACATGACCATCAACTGCTGCAAACTACCGCTAACCGCATCATTGAAATAACACCGGACGGCATAATAGACCGGCTTACCACCTTTGATGAATATATGGAGGAACAGGCAGTCTAAGCCTGTTTCTTCCCGGGCATGGTTTTGGCTTAGTCAATTCCCGCAGTTAAGAGTCCCGGCAGACTGCTGCTGATTTTTTGGATTTAATATATAAATGAGTAATGGCTTAAAAACCCCCGAACAAGGATTTTTAAGCCATTACTCGTTTACTTCATTTTCCTGGTGGCCGGTTAATAATTGCGTCAAAATCAGCTTGGCTGACTTGCAGTTGCCGGGCCAATATTTCCTTCCACATAAGAGCACTAATTTCCGCATCTTCCATATATATTTTAACCCTTTTTAAAGTACCATCCGGCATGATCTTGCGATAATACCAGCGATTTGTTTGTTTGTACAGTTTCCAACCGTCCTTTTCGCAAAACTGTTTAACATCGGTCCATTTAAACATTGAGCAAATCCTCGACTTGTTTAAAAGAATCAGAGAGCAGAACTTTAACAATATAAGGAAAATGCTTTTGACGGTTGGGGGAATAATAATAAAGTTGGAAGTCATTAAAATAGTCCTGGGTATAATCGATTAGCTCGACGGTTAATTTGGTCTTTACTTCATCCTGACTGCGGCCTTGAATGACAAAATCAAAGTCTTTTAAAGTGGCAGTTATTATCCCCTCTTCTTCAACTAATACAGGGATAAAAGTCTTGTCTGCAAATACCGACATAACCAAATCTTTCGACATTGCTATTATGAAATCCCGATTCTGTTTAAAAACTACTGGTTTTTCAATTATTACCTTATCAACAAAACTGTTAAAATTATTACTAACCTCGCTGGCATTCAAAACCTGCATCTGCATCGTCCTCCCACCACGCTATTTTACATTATGTATTTGTGCTAAGCAATGGCATGAGCATAATAAATACTTCATAATTCTAACTGTTATAACTGCTTGGAATATATCCCTAAAACCTAGCCGGCAACTTCTTGAGCAGCCTGTTTGCTCTCTTCCCATATAAGCTCAACTATTTCTTTCTTTAAATTAATAAATTCGGGTGTGAGCATTAAATCATGTTCCCGGGGACGCGGGAGCGGTACCAGGATAGTCTTTTTGATGGAACCGGGCTGCCGGCTCATTACTTGTACCGTATCGGCCAGGAAAATTGCTTCATCAATATCATGAGTAATAAACAGCACTGTTTTATGGGTGTTTTCCCATACTTTAAGCAGCAGTTCCTGCATAACGACCCGGGTCTGGGCATCCAGAGCGGCGAAGGGTTCATCCATCAATAAAACTTCAGGGTCATTGGCTAAAGCCCGGGCAATGGCTACGCGCTGTTTCATTCCTCCGGAAAGGGCCCGGGGATAAAGCTGACGGAATTTTGTGAGACCGGTAACTTCCAGATATCGATCTACCCTGGATTTGACTTCGGAATTATCCAGCTTACTCTGTCTGGGTCCAAAGGCTACATTGTCCTCCACCGTAAGCCAGGGAAAAAGAGTATATGACTGAAATACCATCCCCCGCTCCGGCCCAGGTCCCATTATAGGCTTATTATCCAGCAATATCTGTCCCTGGCTGGCGTATTCAAGTCCTGCGGCAATTTGCAGTAAAGTAGTTTTGCCGCAGCCGCTGGGGCCCACGATGACGGCAAATTCACGGGGTTTAACCGTCATATTTATATTTTGCAGGGCGTTGACCTGGGTGCCGCCGCTGGTAAAGGTTTTATATACTTCCTTAAATAATAGCATTTAATGTCCCAACCTTTCATGCCAAGGAAACATAAATTTAGAAGCGAATTTGAATAAATAGTCGGTTAGTACTCCAAGACATCCAATAATAATTAATCCGGCAAAAATACGATCAGTTTGCAGAAAGCGCTGCGACCGCAGAATCATAAAGCCCAGTCCGGAATTGGCGGCCACCAGTTCGGCGATGACCAGATAAGTCCAGGCCCACCCCATGCAGATGCGAAGATTATCCATGATACCCGGCAGTGATGCCGGTAATATTACCCGCGTGTATAGGCTGGGTCCGGATGCTCCTAAGGTATAGGCCGCCTTTAACAGGTCCCCGGGAACCGTTGCTACCGTATCCTGCACCATCAGCACCAATTGAAAGAAACTGCCCACAAATATTACGGCCATTTTCTCAAAATCTCCAATACCGAAATAGAGTATCATTAGCGGGATCAAGGCTGAAACGGGCAGGTAGCGGATAAAACCAATAAAGGGAGCAAAAAATCCTTCAACTTTTGGGCTGGTCGCCATCAGTATTCCCAGCGGAATGGCCAGCAGTGCTGCAGCCAGGAACCCTACCAGTACACGGTAGAGACTGATAAGGGTATAGGGCAGCAGAACATTCTCATTCCCTAGACTAAGGAATGCATTTGCGACTGAGGTTGGAGAAGGAAGAAAAACTGGATTTATTCCGATGATATAAGTTATGAGACACCAGGCGGTACCGAGAACGGTCAGAGAGATTAACATATAAGTTCTCGATTGGTTTTTATTAGGCCGGGGATGGCCTGCCGGACTTTGCGGTGCCGGCTTGGCATATGTGGTTGTATAGTCCATAAAATTAAACATGGCTCCTCCTGCTAATTATTCAATTGCGAAAATACTATTGAGTTGCCTGACCTTGATGGCGGCAACTCAATATCTTATGAAATATGCGGCTTTATTTTAACCAGGATTTATTTGCTTTTTGCCGTAGTAAATTTGGTTTCAATAATCTTCTGCGGATCCACTTCCTGGGAAATTACCCCTTTATCCACCCAAAAGCGACTGGCCATGCCGGTTAAATGGAATAGAGTATCGCTGGAAAGCGCCGGGTTGAAGAAATCACTGTTTTCCTGGCTGCCCATAAACTTGACTCCACCGGCCATATCTGCCACTTCTTTTTCCGACAGGGAGAGTGCTTTAGCCATAATCTGGTTTCCTTCGGCCGGGTGCTCTTTATAATAAGCCACCGCCTCGTTCCAGGAATCTACCAGACCTTGAACAGCTTCCGGATGTTGTTCGATAAAATCCTGGCGCATGGAGATAACATCGACTATGATACCTGGAAAATCACGGCTGGATACCAGCACATGCCCGCCCTGGCGTTGGCTGGCCTTGGTTAGCCAAGGTTCCCAGGCCACGGCGGCATCCAATTTGCCGGCCACAAAAGCAGCACCGGCATCGCCTGCCGTCATCTCCTGGATTTTTATTTTGTTTTCATCGACTCCATTTTTATCGAGAATGGCCAGGAAGAAAAAGTAGCTGGTAGAGGCTTTATCGAGTCCTATCGTTTTCCCTTCCAGGTCTTTAACGGTTTTTATATCACCGGAAGCAATGATTCCGTCTCCACCGTAGGATTGATCCATCCCGCAAACAAAACGGATAGGGGCGCCGTTGGCATAATGAATTATTTCGCGGTCCACTACATTACCCAGTGCCTGAATTTTATTGGCGGTTATAGCTGCCGCATATTGTGATTCGTCTTCAATAATGACCATTTCCGGATCAATATTATGCTTTTTGAAAAATCCCTTTTCCTGTGCAATATACAAAGGACCATATCCAACCCAGGTGCAGTGACCTATTTTGAATTGAACCGGCTGGTTATCGTCAGCCGCAGACGGAGTGCTCTTTCCGCACCCTGCCACAAGCACGGTACACATCGCGAGTGTGAATAATACCACCAAAAGTTTACGAAAATTGCTTTTTTTCATAAAATTAAACCTCCCTATAACATATCCTTTAGAAAATTCGACAATCAAAACATTAATCCTTTAACAAAGTAACACTTTATCAAATTATTTATTTAGCACACTAAAGCGCATTGCCTAACTCAGAAATTAAATAATGAGCATTCTTTAAAAAGCCTGCTCATTATTTGATAACAACGCCTATTAAACCATCATGGCTAGAAGCCACAACCATTATCCGTAGCAGGCCCTACAGCCCCGACGTTAGGAGCGGGCTTCAAGGCTGGGTGTTTACGTGTTATGCTTTGCACCGGCCTGCGTCCTGTCATTCTGAACGTTAGTGAAGAATCTTCCATCTCGGAGTTGAAAGATCCTTCACTTCGTTCAGGATGACATTGCACCGCCTGCGTCCTTAATAGTCGCACGGGAACATCAAGTTGTACCCGCAGGGCATAGGACGGCCTACGGTTTTATATTACTAATTAAGCTTTGAAAAAGGTGTAAGCATAGAGAAATGACTAATCAGGATTGAGGTTTTCTTAGTAATCGCCCTATAAAAGGAGTGTACGGTTTTATGGCACCTTCGGGACATAATTCCTGACAGCAGTAACAGCGAATGCAATGGTTGTATTTATGTACCGGGGGCATATCCTTACCATTATGCCAATCAACTGCGGGTGGTTTTACCGGACACATTTGGATACAAACACCGCATTTAAGGCAAAGATCCGGATCTATTTGTGGTCTCGGAGTTAGGTGATTTTGCAGCCATTTGCCCTTAAACGGCATAGTTACCGGCATCGACACCCTGACGGAATGGATAAAATCTTTCCTGGCATCAAAATCCCCCAGTATATCGATTTTACCAGCTTCGAAATTACCCAGCCCATTTAATTCCCCCAACTTTATTATGGTCACGGCTTCCGGTTTAAGACCGATTAGACGACAGGCGGTAGCATCCATAGCTACCGGATCGGTCGAAAAAAGAAGTACTCCCATAGGAAACGGCCTGCCCCGCCGGGGGCCATTTCCATCCATGGCCATTATGGCGTCCATTATGAATAACCGTGGTTTGATCAGACGATTAAGATCAACCAACATGGCGGCAAAGCTGTCGGGTAAAGGCAGCTTCACATGAAATTCACCCTTCAAAGTGCCTGGTATACAGCCAAATTGGTTTTTGATGGCACCGGTAATGGTAGTCAAGGCGTGAGTCTTGAATTTAGGCAGGCTTACCAACCCATCGCTTTCCATTACCCCGCGGGCTAAAGTGAACCTGGTTACTTGTCTTCCATCTGGCAAAAGTGCTTCCTGACCATTTTTGAAATCAGCCCGCGCTAATCCCAGCTCTTCTGCCACATCGAGAAGACCGGCCTTACGGGCAGCCCGTTCAGTGCTGCTCATTGCCGGCGAATCGCCAAAGGAAAGAATGACCCCGGTTTCCTGTAAAATTTCGGCTGCCGCACGAAATACCGAGGGATGAGTGGTGACACATTTCTCAGGCGGGTCAGCCGCCAGCAGGTTGGGCTTAAGCACAATTTTTTCTCCCGCTTTAAAAAGATCACTGAACCCAATCAACTCCAACCCTTGCCGGACAGCTTGTTTTACCGCGGGATAGTTATAGTCTTTGCATTTGACCAGTGCTACCAGGGAATGGTCAGGATTATAATTACTGTTCATTAAATATTTAAATCTCCTGTTTGGATTGCTAATCATCCGTTTCATCATGCCGGACCGTAGCTGGGTCCGGGTCATTTTCGCTCCAGTATTGGCTGATAAAATCGTCTCGCCCCGAAACACTACGATATTGTATATAATGGCCCTTATTTTTGCGATGATAATCTTGATGATATTCCTCAGCCGGATAAAAAGTGGTGGCCGGAATAATTAAAGTGGCGGCAGGAGTGGAAAAACGATGGCTATTATTTAATTCTTTTTTAGAATCTACTGCTACCTGGCGTTGTAATTCATTATGATAAAAAATCGCTGTCCGGTATGATTTACCCCGGTCATGAAACTGGCCTCCGGCATCAGTGGGGTCTATCTGATGCCAGAATACCTCCAGCAATGTTTCATAACTGATGATTTTGGGTTCAAAAGTTATTTGCACCGCTTCAAAGTGACCGGTATTATCGGAACAAACCTGTTCATAGGTCGGGTTTGTTTTAAATCCACCGGTATAGCCTGATGTAACCTTTATTACTCCATCGAGGGATTCGAATGGTGCCACCATGCACCAGAAACATCCCCCGGCAAAGGTAGCCAATTCATATTTGGATTTTTCTGCGTGATTTAGTCCTGAATAACTGAAATTATTAGTATCGACGTTGAGCCTGCAAGTGAACCTGGGAGGCCTGGATCCTGAATAAGTTGAATTATTAGTATCGATGTTAAGCCCTTTTATAATCAGGTTTTGGATGCTGACCAATATTTGTTTCACGGATTTGGCCATTTAATCACCTCATCAATTTATATCGCATTACCCAATCCGGCATAATTTACTGCTATATGCAATGGTTGTAATGCCAAATCATGGTGAGCATTTAATATTTATATCGATATTATAACCCATGTGATTTACGTAATATGATTAATTCTTAGATTAAAATGGTGAAATTTGGACGTTGAAAAATGATCAGGCTGCTCTGCTGGCCAATAGAGACAGATTATTCAATATACTCAATACTATGGTTGAGGAAGTTTGAACTGAATAACATATATCAAGAAAGGTACTGGGCGGGTGATTAAGGTAGCTGCTATATTTAAAATCAAGATATTCCGTCAATAAGCGGGTGGGGTCGGCGGATTCAAAAGGAATAACCATCGGGACGGTCAGGTGTTTTAGATCGGTCTGCTTGAATTTTCGTGCCAGTTGATTTTCATACCGGGCATGGTCCCAAGCTCTGCCGGCGGTGGAATTATGATGAGGCTGGCAGAAATAATCGCAAACATAGTGCGTGATTATACCCAGTTCAATCGAATAATATAGAAGTTCCTGAGGAGACCGCGGTATAGTCTGCAGGGTTTCAGTCATCAATGTACTTACAAAATGTAAAGATGGCTCTTTGACATGAGGAACGGCCAGGTATCCGGGCAACAAGTCAGGTAGAGTGCATCCGAACAAATACCCGGACCGGCGTATACTTACGGGTAATGTAGCATTAATGGTGTTGTTAATGTGATTTCCGATTAACATGTGCGTCTGGATAAACATCCTGCTTTCACCTGCACTAAATAAGATTAATGCTTTTAGGTTGTGTTAAGCGAAGGGGATTTATACGCGGCTGCTAATTCAATCCAATCAGATTCTGATACCACCAGATCCGTTACCCGTCCCCTTTAACCTGATAAGTAAAATCAGGATAGGCTTCATGGATGGCAAATTTCGTTGGGTGGTTATGAGCCGGTACGCGCCCTTTTACGGGGTTTATCAGGTTTACGGGCTTTATCAGTCATTTCCAAGCTGGCTTTTAAGGCATCCATAAGGTCAACCACGTTTCCTTTTTCCACTACGGCCGGCGCCGCAACTTCCTGACCGGCAATTTTGGCTTCAATGATTTCCCATAATGCCTTGCGGTTCTCGTCTTCATAGCGAGATGGCTCAAAGTCGGTAGATAGATTATTTATAAGGTTTACGGCCATCTTTATTTCATTTTCATGCAGTTTCCCGGGATCGAGACCCTGGTTTAATGAGGCCGGGGAGCGGATTTCATCCGGATAAAAAATAGTTTCCATGACCAGTATCCGGTCATGAATACGCAGGGCCGCCAGCGATTGGCGTGATCTTATCATCACCCGGGCAATCGCAATTTTCCGGGTTTGCTGCATGGCTTCGACAATAAGGGTATAGGCTTTTTCTCCTCCCGGCGCCGGTTCCAGATAATAGCTTTTGTCAAAATAAATAGGGTCAACTTGACTCAAATCGACGAAATCAAGAATATCTATAGTTTTAGTTTTTTCTCCCGGAAGGCGGGCAAAATCTTCCTCATTAATCACTACGTAATTGCCCTTTTGGTATTCGTAGCCTTTGACTATTTCTTCCCCGGCGATTTCACGTTCACAGCGGGGACAGTATTTTTGATATTTCACCGGTGACAGGCACTCTTTGTGCAGGTAGTTAAATTTTATATCTTTGTTTTCAGTTGCTACAAACATGCTTACCGGGATATTGACCAGACCAAAACTGACTGCGCCTTTCCATAAAGTTTTCAAAATTTAGCCTCCCATCGAGGTTTTTCTGTACTTATTATTCCCCGAAGACGGATTTTTAGGATAAAATATAAGCAAATAGAATAAAATGTTGGAACTAATATAAGGGTGGCGATATTCTTTGTCCTTCTTCACGGATATCTTCAGAGAGATTAGTTTAATAAAAATACTGGAAGCACTTAACCATCAGGTGGCAGAGGTATCTGCAGCAGGTAGACAAAAGACAGGTCAATTGTCCAATTCCGCACAGAACTCTTCATTTGCCGAAATTATAGAAAAGGCCAGTGAGAAATATGGTATAGACCCCAAGGTCATACAAGCAGTGATCAAACAGGAATCTTCCTTTAATCCCAATGCCATATCCTCCTGTGGTGCCCAGGGACTTATGCAATTAATGCCGGCCACCGCTAAAAGCCTGGGGGTTAATGACCCGTTTAACGCCGAACAGAATATAATGGCCGGGACCAAGTATTTGAAGCAAAAGCTGGATGAATTTAATGGCGATCTGAACCTGGCCCTGGCGGCATATAATGCCGGCAGTGGCGCGGTACGCAAATACGGCGGAGTTCCACCCTATAAAGAAACCAGGGCTTATGTGAATAAGATAGTCAAATCTATAGATTATTTGGCTTGAAATCCGGCCTAATATATTGACAGCGAGATAGCATTTTGCAGCCTGCTCCAAGGGCCTTAAAGGCTCAGGGGCAGGTATATTATTATCTGCCCAGCGGTAACCTTTTTAAATAAATTCTGCACCGATTGTGGCATTTTACTAAATTATGGCTGCTTTGGTGCCATTGCATAATGAAATGTTTAAGATTCTGATATAATAATTAATATCACTCAGTATGAAAGGAAGATGTTTGGAATGGCAAATCCACAGGTAACCATAGAGATGGAAAGCGGTAATAAAATCAAAGTAGAGCTCTATCCGGAGGTGGCCCCTAACACGGTCAACAATTTTATTTCTCTGGTTAAACAGGGCTTTTATGATGGGCTTATATTTCACCGGGTCATTCCCCAGTTTATGATTCAGGGGGGATGTCCCAAGGGTGTCGGTATAGGCGGTCCCGGCTATCAGATCCGGGGTGAATTCAGCGGCAATGGCTTTAAAAATGACCTCAAACATGACCGGGGTGTTATTTCCATGGCCCGGAGCCAGATGCCCGATTCAGCCGGTTCGCAGTTCTTTATAATGGTAGCTGATTCACCTCACCTGGATGGGCAGTATGCCGGGTTTGGGAAAGTTGTTGAAGGGATGGAAGAAGTGGACCGTATTGTTGCGGTCGATACTGATTTCCGCGACAAGCCCCTGGAACCTCAACGTATGCAAAAAGTGACGGTCGATACGTTTGGGATCGATTATCCTGCGGTAAAAAAGATGTAGCTAAAAATAGAGGATATGAGTCTGGTTTCAGTGCTCATATCCTTTTTATGGTTTATGAGGGAGGATTTGATGTGGATTATAAAAAAATAGACCGCATGGCGGAGTTGTTTAGAAATTCTCATAACACTGTGGTTGTTACTGGAGCGGGCATAAGTACCGAGGCAGGTATTCCTGATTTTCGGGGTGAAAATGGTGTTTATACTATAGTGGGTGAAAACCGGGCCATGAAAATAATCAACATTGATGCATTCAGGCGGGACCCGGAGGGTTTCTATACTTTTTATCGCCAGTATTTGATGTTTCCTCCGGTTGAACCCAGTAAAGCCCATTATATGCTGGCTCAATTGGAGAATAAGGGATTTATCCGGGCCATTGTGACCCAGAACATCGATAATTTGCATCAAAAGGCGGGAAGTAAAAGAGTAATACCTATTCATGGTACGGCCGACCGGTTTATATGTACCAAATGCAGGAGTGTATATAATAGTGAATACGTAGAAAAATCCAAAAATGTTCCCGTGTGTGAAAAGTGCGGCGGCATTCTCAAGCCGGATGTAGTGTTATTCGGGGAACAAATTTATAATTATGCCGATGCGCATGAGGCTATTGTACATGCCAAACTATTGGTGGTTATAGGCTCAAGTTTGACAGTCTATCCTCTGGCCGGATTTGTGAAGGAATTCAGTACATTTTACCAGGATCTGATCATTCTTAATAAGAGCCGGACCCAACTTGACCACGCCGCTATAGTAAAGGTTGATTCAGGAAATACCGGGGATGTGCTGGAGGAGATATATAAACGGATAGGATAAGACGAAGGGACACACCTTACATTCACATTCGCTACGCGGAATTGAAGTTAGGTATGTCCCCGTGAAGTGCGTTAAAGTTTCGGTACTTTAAAATTGCTCACCATAAGGAATGCCAGGGTTAATATGATAACAAGTATAACCAGCTCAGGAATTACAGCCGAAAAAAAAGAAATCACTGCCATTAACGCTCCGGCCAATGTGATGGGAACGCCTAAAAAGAAATCTTTGCAATTCATAACGTTAAAACGAGCCAGACGCAGTGCTCCGCAAATAATATAAAGCAAGGCTGCAACTATGGCAACTTTGGCTATCAAACTATTAAAACTGCCGAATACTTGAGTGTAAATCAGAATAGAAGGGGCTACTCCAAACGATACTAAATCGCATAATGAATCCAATTCTTTACCAAGTTCAGAAGCGGTATGCAACTTGCGCGCCACCCGGCCATCCATACTGTCCATCACGACTGCCAATATAATAGAAATTGCAGCATAGCCGTATTCCCCTTCTATGGTATATAAAATGGATAATGATCCAAATAGCAAATTGAACAAGGTAATTATATTATTAAAATTCCTAAATATTAAACTTGCCAATAACTGTTTTCCCTCCTTTCAACCTGTCTCCGGGCTGAATTGCAAGCTCGACATCACAGGGTAAATACAGTTCGGTACAGGAGCCAAAGCGAATAAGGCCGAATCTTTGTCCGGTATTAACTTCATCCCCGGGTTGGACCCAGCATACGATCCTTCGTGCTACTAATCCTGTAATCTGAACTACAAGTATTTTGCCCCACTCAGTTATAAGACCGACATAATTCTGGACATTTCTATCCCCTGCTTCAGTCTTATAAGCCGGCAGATGCAATCCTCCGGTACGGTGTATCCAATCTACTTTGGCCTGTACGGGTACCCGGTTGATATGAACACTAAAAATATTTAAAAATATTCTTATCTGGATTGATTCATTACCCATAAATTTATCTTCGTGAACCGCATTTATACTCATTACCTTCCCGTCTGCCGGAGCCACTATAACTCCGGGTGATTCAGCAATCCTACGGGGAGGGTTGCGGAAAAACCAGACCGTAAATAAGGTCAGAATAATAAAAGGTATGGACCATTTTATGGAATGTAACCCGGTAGCAATCGAAAGCAGTATTCCAGGGATTATAAAAGGCCAGCCTTCAAAAGCAATTATTGATTTATGCATAACTTCGCCCCTCTTGTCATGAATTACCACCATATGCCGAAAAATGACATTATTAGCATGATAATTCAATCACTATATAGTATATATTATTAATCAAATTTGTGATAATACCTTTTTAAGGTATTATGGAAAAAGGTATTTTATTAATTATAACCAAGATTAGGATAATAGGTATATATAGATATCGTCAATTATTCTCACAGCTCCCTTTGCACCAGGTTTGTAAACAAATAAAAGGGGTATGGGGTCATTCAGTACCGCCAGGTTGGAAAGATTTATATTAAAGTACTCCAATACAACGTTTTTCCTGATAAATCCGCGGGAATTACGCAATGGCAGGTATTTATGCAGAAATTGGTCGTTTTTTAATAACTGGTTTAATTTATCATTGATATCAGGCGGGTTGCACCGGGTAAGACCATCAGGAAGTTCATAAGCTTTATAATTAGTCAGATAGTCCAGCTTTAATAATTCATTGAGGGCTACCATATGGTTTTTATGTACTGCCAAAAAGCTGTTAAGAACTGAATAGAGTTTTTCTTTACGGTGGGCTACTTTAAAAAGTCCATGATTTACCCAGTAGTCGGCCAACTCTTCATAAAAAGCAAAAGAATTGCTGTTATATAAATTCCGGCTGACATAGTTAAGCGTATGGCTGAAATCACCACTGTTATAATATTTGTCGAGCAAATCCTCTATTCGGGTGAGTTTTATTATTTGACCATAATCGATATAGTTATTGGACAATACTTGGTAAGGCGGCATGCTCTCGAACTGATAACCATGGTAATCAGCCTCCTCCCTTATGCTTGAGCCTTTAAGGAGTTTTAAAAAACCGAGTTGCAGCACGTCGGGTCCAAGCTGATAAACCATATTGAAAGATTGTCCAAACCGGGTATAATCTTCGAAAGGTAAACCGGCGATAAGGTCCAGATGCAAATGAATATTGTTAAATTGTTTTAAACGGGTAATATTATGAGTTATCTTGTTCCAGTCAGCTTTACGGTTTACTGCCTCTAAAGCTTCGGGGCAGGTTGATTGAATGCCTATTTCAAAATCAAACAGGCCGGAAGGAACGGTCGCGAGAAAGTCCAGCATGGCCGGTGAGATTAAGTCGGCACACAGCTCGAAATGGAACCTGGTTTTGCCCGGATTAGCGATAATAAACTTCATTATTTCGATGGCCCGGGCTTCACGGCAGTTAAAGGTGCGATCTACGAATTTAATCTGTTTAACTTCTTTATTAATTAAAAGGGTCAGCTCTTTTTTTACCCTATCCAGATCAAGAAAACGTACTCCTTTTATGGTTGAGGAAAGACAATAACTGCAATTAAAAGGGCAGCCACGGGAAGTCTCATAGTAGACCAGACGGTCTTTGAGATTATCGCCGTCATGGTAAGGCCACGGTATTGCATTCAAATCTGCAACGATGGCAGGAGCAGGACTTTCTCTAATCTCATGATTCTCCCGATAGACCAGGCCGGAAATCGGGACCGGCCCATTATTGATTGCAATCGCATCCAGCAGTTCAAGCAGGGTGAAGTCTCCTTCTCCTTTGAGGATATAATCAATGCAGGGGTAACGCTGCATTAATTCCTGAGATGCAAAGGAAACTTCCGGACCTCCCAGAACGATTATAGTCTCTGGCGCCACCTTTTTAATATCCAGGCAGATTTGTAGAGTAGGCTGGATATTCCAGATATAGCATGAAAAACATAGAATATCCGGCTTTTCTTCATATATATCGGCTTTTATATTAGAAAGCGGTTCATTTATGGTGAACTCACGGATTACAGTGGCAGGAAAACGACGTATACATGCTGCAAAAAGGTAACGCAAAGCCAGTGAAGAATGAATATATTTTGAATTCAACGTACATAGAAGGATTTTTGTCATATTAACCTCAATTTTTTTATTAACCGCCCATGGCCGTAGGCCACAACCACCAATGAAATCGTCATCCTGAGTGTTAACGAAGGATCCTTTCCTTGTTAATCATCAATATCGGCAAGATTCTTCACTGCGTTCAGAATGAC
>DHSK01000055.1:0-31044 GCA_002408445.1 Syntrophomonas sp. UBA5288 | reverse complement strand
TTCAGAATGACAAGAACAGTATTCTCTAATTAATCTTCCCCTACTATAGCCAGCTCGGGTTTTAGCTCTATACCATAAGTCTGCAGGGCTTTTTCCTGAATGAATTTGATTAATTTCAACACGTCGCTTGCGGTAGCATTGCCTTTGTTAATGATAAATCCGGCGTGCTTTTCGGATACCTGGGCATCACCTATGGCACAACCTTTCAGCCCTATCTTTTCGATAATAGGACCTACGTAAATACCTTCCGGCCTGCGAAAAACACTGCCGGCGCTGGGGTAATCCAAAGGTTGTTTTTCCCTGCGCCGGCGGGCAAAATCACGCATGGTGGTTTGTATTAATGTTTTTTCTCCCCGCTTAAGCTGAAGGATAGCGGAAACTATGATTAAATCATTTTCCTGAAAAATACTCTTGCGATAGGACATATCCAACTCTTCGACCTTGAAGGTATCTATTTGTCCCCTGGTATTCAGGGCTTGAACCGATTCTAGCACGTTCTTCATTTCACTGTCATAGGCCCCCGCATTCATAACTACCGCTCCGCCCAGACTTCCGGGTATACCCTCGGCAAATTCGAATCCGGTGAGGCTGTGGGCGGCGGCGGCACGTGCCAGTTCGGAGAGCCTGACCCCGGCTTCAGCATATATTTTAGTGTCTTGAACCACAAACTTTTTGAGATTTGATCCGATTTTTATAATGATACCCCGATATCCGCCATCTCTAACCAGAAGATTACTCCCTTGCCCCATAATAAAGTAAGGCAAATTATCTTCTACACAAATATTAATTGCTTTCTGCAGATCATTAATATTGGAAGGAAATAACATGATATCGGCTGGTCCGCCAATTTTAAATGTAGTATGCTTTTTCAAAGGTTCATTAATTTTAATTTGTTCAGGTTCAAACTGGGATAGTATTCGATTGTACATAATCGACCTCCTGGAATAAATATATTCCATTGTATTTCACGCGAATAATAATTATTCGCCTCCGGCCACTCTTACGGCCAGTCGTGAGGCTTCCGGCATCAGCAGAATGCGGGAGTGTCCATGCCTTGCAAGTGCCATGTCCAGGGCCGTATTAAGATCAGCAGCGGGGGTGATGAACATTTTGGCTACTAAATCAGCCGGCAAAGAACTTACTAAAATTATGTTGGCATGTTCCAATTCTCTGCATATAGCAAAGGCTTTATGGCCTCCCAATTCAAATCGGGTGTTAAAACGATGTTTTATATCGTCTCTGCAAGATGCTTCTTCTACCCAGCGTGCAAAAGTTTCTTCTCCCAGGCCTTCCGTACATTCAGCGGCAAGTATTATGGTGCCTCCCTTTTTAACCGCCAGAACGGCAGAATCAAGAGCCTTCTGGGCCTGATACATATTTATATCTTTAGGGTAGCCACCACAACTGGCTATAACAATATCAGCCGGTTTATCTATACTAACTACATTTAATTTTTCACAATACTGAACCGCCTTTATCCAGGCTTCATATACGTCGCCGGCAGCGCAGAATTTAACCTCATGATGGGAGCCGGTGACGACATTAAGAATAAAATCGACCCCGGCTTTACGGGCCCCCTCCAGCATAATATCACTTACCGGATTGTTCTGGTAATTGCCCAGGCAAGCCCGGGGTTCATTCATCATCTGATGGTTCCGTTTGATTAGTTCCCGACCGGCAATTCCAGGCAGGATGGATTTCCGGCCGCCTGAATAGCCGGCAAAATAATGTAATGCTACCACACCGGTGGTAACTACCAGATCAGCTTCCGCCACTTCGCGGTTAATTATCAATTCAAAACCATTGGAAAGCAATCCCAGTGATTTAAGATTATTATCGCAATCATGATTTTCAATTTTATAGTTTTTACAAATCTCTTCCCCAAAGACTTGCAGGTTATCCATATCGGTATGGTGCCGATGAATACCGGTAGCGACTATTAGTTTAATGTTTGATCGGGAAATGCCTTCTTCTATTTCATGCAACAGAGGAGGCAGGATAAGCTGATAAGGGGTTGGACGCGTAATATCGTTTACAATAATAACTGCATTCCGGGCTTTCTTTTGCTCGATTATATCTTTTAATGCCGGTGTACCGATAGGGTTCTTAAGAGCCTGGGCGATTATTTGGGTACTATCACCAGGTTTTTCACCTTCACTGTCCCGCGGTAATATCTGATCCGTTGAGCAATTATCAGGAATTTCAATATTAAGAAAGCCTTTTCCGTATGCAAGTGCGTAATTCATGCCATCCACCTTCGATAATTAATTTAAAAATAAAACTACCAGTATGTCTCTGTTATCATATTCTATCCATTAAAGCCATTGCCACAATGACAGAAACATATACATAAATGATAGTATTTTCCCGGGTTAGATACAACCTCAAGCAAGTATTCAAACTTGGACCATAATTGTAATAATGTATGCTATAATGAAAAATAATACCAATTAAAGAGGGATGTTTAATGAATTTCCTTGATTCGAGCGATAATTACCCGATCTTGTCTGCCACCGATACCGTTGCTGAGGCTGCTCGTTTCTTACTGGAACATCAAACAGATTACATACAGGTCAAAGACCAGGATGGTTCGACTACTTATGCAATCGACCGAGAATCCCTTTTAAAGGCCATTAGTCTGGGCCTTTCACCTTTTACGACTGTTATTGATTTAATCGACCGGTATAAAATTGCGCCGGATACGGTGAATGAAAGACGAGAAGAAAATAGACCGGTTCCATATGAAGATTTACACAGGGAAAATGAACAGTTAAAGAGTTGTATAGATTCCTTATATAATCCGATTATTGCCGTGGACAAGCAAAACCGTGTCCGGATACTTAATCGGTCGGCCGAAACGCTTTTGCGGGTTTCTGATCAGGAAGTATGCGGATTTAGTGTTTATGACGTATTACCCACCAGTAAACTGCAGGATGTTTTGGAAACAGGTGAAGTTCAACCTACCAGGAAACTACATGTAAATGGTAGAACCTTCCTCTCCAATCGAACCCCGATAACAAAAAATGGCGAGGTCATAGGTGCGGTAGCGGTATTACAGGATGTCTCGGAACTTGATAATATCGTGGCGGAGCTGGAATACACCAAACGCCTGAACAGCCAACTGGATGCGGTGTTTGATTCTTCTTATGACGGGCTTTATGTGACCGATGGAAAAGGAATAACCTTAAAGGTTAATAAAGGCTTTGAGAGAATAACCGGAATTAGTGCTTCCCAATGCATTGGCCGAAGCATGCATGATTTGGTGGCGGAAGGAGTATATTCCCGCTCGGGAACACTAATGGCTATCGAAAAAAGGCAAAGTGTAACTATAACGCTTAAAACCAATACCGGGCAAACTGTTTTGGCAACCAGTACACCGATATTTGATGATGAGGGCAATATTATTCAGGTGGTAACCAATGCACGGGACATCACTGAACTTAACAGGTTACACCGCAAGTTGGAGCATGTGGAGGGGCTTAGCCGCTTTTACCAGACCGAACTGCAACAGTTAAAAATGCAGAATTCAAAACAATTGGTGGTAAATTCCGCTAAAATGCGGGAATTAGTTAATATGGTAATCCGGGTGGCAGGGGTTGATTCAACTGTCTTGATTCAGGGTGAGTCAGGGGTTGGTAAAGAACTGATTGCTGATATTGTGCATGCCAACAGCGCCAGAAAAAATGGTCCTCTTATCAAAGTAAACTGCGGTGCAATTCCGGAAAACCTGCTGGAATCTGAATTATTCGGGTATGAACCAGGAGCTTTTTCGGGGGCCAGTAAAAACGGTAAGGCGGGATTATTTGAATTGGCCAGTGGCGGAGTAATATTTTTGGATGAAATCGGCGATATGCCGCTAAATTTACAGGTCAAGTTGCTGCGTGCACTCCAGGATATGAAAATATGCCGGGTCGGGGGCATCAAACCCATAAAAATGGATATAAGAATTATGGCCGGGACCAATCGTAATTTAAGGGAAATGGTGGAGAAAGGACAATTCCGGCAGGATTTATATTACCGGCTCAATGTAGTTCCGATCCATGTTCCCCCCTTGCGTGAGCGCAAAGATGACATCCCGGTTCTTAGTAATTATTTTGTGCAAATCTTTAATCGCAAATATCATATGAACAAACATCTGACTCCTGACGTGGTAGAGTGTTTTATGGGTTATGACTGGCCAGGCAACGTACGTGAACTGGAAAATCTTATTGAGCGTATGATTGTAACAAATTTAAATGATACTATATCTTCCCAGGACTTACCCCCATGGTTAGGCTCCCTGCAAAATCAGGAGGGCAATCAGATAATTCCATTGCGTTTTGCGGTAGAAAATACCGAAAAGCAACTATTGCAAAATGCATTTGCGCTTTATAAATCGACCTATGAAGTAGCTGAAGTACTTGAGGTCAACCAATCTACGGTGGTAAGGAAAGCTGCCAAATATGGACTAAAGCGATAAATAAAAAAGTGTGCGGTAGGTAGGGGGCACCTACCGCCTGGGGCATATATAATATATGAAAATATTTATTCAAATAATTTAACGGTTGCTTTTTCTCCAAATATGCATTTCTTCAGCCTGCTTAATCAATTCATCTTTAAAATCAGGATGAGCAATTGCTATCAAAGCTTCAGCTCTTTCCCAGGTGCTTTTGCCTTTCATATTAGCAATGCCGTATTCGGTGGCAACCATATGGGTAGCCGTTCTTGGATCGGTAACTATTGAACCAGGGGTTAAAATCGGTTTAATGCGAGAGGCCAGCTTGCCATCTTTACTTGTAAAGGTGGAAGTCATGGCAATAAAACTTTGGCCGCCTTTTGATTTATAGGCACCTTCAACAAAGTCAAGCTGTCCGCCGGTACCGCTTATATGTTTGGTACCAACGCTCTCTGCACATACCTGACCGAACAGATCAACTTCGATACAAGCGTTAATGGAAACGAAGTTGTCAATTGAAGCGACTACAATCGGACTATTGGTATAGTCAACCGAATAAGCGATTACTCCAGGATTATCATCGATAAAATCGTATAACTCCCTGCTCCCCATTGCAAAAGAGAAAACCTGTTTGTATTTATCGATGTTCTTTTTGGCACCGCTGATTCTACCGGCCTTGGTCATTTCCAGATAAGCATCTACATACATCTCGGTATGTACACCCAGGTCTTTAAGATCTGATTCGGCGACCATGGTTCCGATGGCATTGGGAATACCGCCTATTCCTAATTGAAGGCAGCAGCCATCATATAAACGTTCAATAATATTCGAGGCTATTTTCTTTTCAACTTCGTTGGGGTTAGCCGCCGGCAGTGTGGGAAGTGGAGGGTTACTGGTCTCAACCACATAATCAACCTGTGAAATATGAATGCACTCCTGGCTGCCACCCAGTACCCGTGGCATATTGGTGTTGATTTCCAACATTACGTACTCGGCATTCTCTACTGCCGCCGTGGCAGATGGGCAACCCGCTCCAAAACTAAAGTAACCATGCTTGTCCATCGGACTCACGGTAGCCATGAACACATTGTTCGGTACCGCATCATTTCTGGTCATTACCGGACATTCATGGAATTTCATAGGTACATAATACAGGCCTTTGCCATTGATATACTTTTTGTCCTGACCGGCAACGTGCCAGCTATTCCAGATAAAGTGCTCCCCGGTTTGGTCCGCTTCGAGTGTATAATGGGGCCATGCGCCGATATCTACACGAATTTTGATATCCCGCAGTTCATCCTTGCGTCTGGCCAAGGCAGCGTCCAGCTCATTAGCTCCATTAACTCCGAAAGCATGCTCCACCCAATCCCCCGATTTTATAACTTTGACAGCTTCGTCGGCTGTAACCAGTTTTTTCTTATACTCGTCCATAAAATTCATACTTCTGCACCCCTCCCCGATGTAGCAATAATTATATTAGGCCGCCAGTGGGGAGCGGGTGCCCCGCACTGGCAACTCTTTTAAAAATTTGCAGTTAATATATCCGGTTTACATTAGTCCGTCTTCCGGGCAGTCAACGGCGCTGGTGTCGCCTGCTTTCATGGCTTTTAGAGTGCCAAAGACAGCGGGAGCAACATTCATAACATAGAACTTGGCAGTGGCGATTTTGCCCTTATAGAAATTGGCATCGAAATGATCGTCACCCAGTTCCGCAAGCTTCTTAGCGGCAAGGAGTGCCTGATCCAACATCAGTTTACTGCAGACGGTCATTGAAGCCGCATGTAGAACCCGGGTACCGAAGATCTGTATCATCTTCCGGTCGGCTCTCCAGGCTTCAACCATTCCGGCAATTTCTTTATATGCAGCAAAAACTTCTTCCAGCATGGCAAATTCAGCTGCAAATGCGGGATCTTTCTTGGTGGCGATAAAATCTTCAATCAGACCAAGCCACTTCTTCATGGGCTCACCATTGTCCATGGTGGACTTACGGCCGGTAAAGTCTTGCGCATGCATGAAGTTGGTGCCTTCCCACAAGGAGTAAATCTTACAATCCCGAGCCATCTCAGCCGGGGCATATTCTTCTATGAAGCCATAACCGCCAAGGCACTGGATGGCATGCTCGGTGCTGATCCAAGCCATATCTGAAACATAAGCTTTGCACAGCGGAATCTGAATCATGGTCATGTCATCATTAGCTTTTCTTTCGGCTTCATCAGATGCATCATGAGACAGATCCTGGTAATAATAAGTACTATAGAGTAATGCACGGCATGCTTCCATGATGGCCTTCTGGAACATCAGCATGCGGCGTACGTCTTCGTGCTCAATGATTCTAACACTCGGGCCTTTGGGGTCATTCCACCTGGGACTCTGTACACGGATTTTGCAATAATCCAGAGCTGCATAATAAGCTGAGCCTATGCAACCCAGGGCGAACGTTCCGGTGTTCAAACGTTCTTCGTTCATCATCTGGAACATCTGGGCCATACCTTTGCCGCGTCCGTCTACCGGACCATTGCCTATCATCCATCCATAACAGTTGTCATTTTCACCAAAGGAAAGAGAAAGGGTGGAAGAGCCGTGAATACCCATCTTATGCTCGATACCGGTGGAAATCACGTCATTCCATGCACCAACCGAACCATCTTCGTTGACCCAGAATTTCGGAACGATTAAGCAGTTAATACCTGCGGTGCCTGGTTTTCCATCCGGGGTCTTGGCCAGCACGAGATGGACAATGTTCTCAGCCAGGTCATGGTCACCGGAAGTGATGAAGCATTTCTGGCCTTTAATCTTATATAAGCCCGGGGTATCGGTGGGAAAGCATTTGGTTGAACATGCGCCCACATCAGAACCTGCGCCCGGTTCAGTCAGGCCCATGGTGCCTCCCCATTCGCCGGAGAACATCTTGGGCAGGAAACGTTCTTTAAGCTCTTCCGAGGCATTGTTCTGGATAACAGTGGTGGCACCTGCGGTCAGGCACCAGAACATTACTATACCGGGGGATGCGCCGGATTGCATTTCCAAAATCGGAGCATACCAGCACAGCGGCATACGGCCTTCTTCTGAACGGTTAGCATATTGAGGACCCAAGCCGGCCTCACAAATTGTATTGTAGGCATTCTTGAATGAGTCGGGGCTAACTACTGCATGTTCGTTGCCACCGACAAACTTCATACCGATTTCATCGGCATCTTTATTGGTCGGACAGAGAACGTCGCGGCAGATTTTGAAGGCAACATCGAGAAATCCGTCAAAATCGTCCAGTCCATAATAATCTTTGTAAGCATCGCAGGATATAAGTTTTTCCGAGTCAAGCCATTCTTTAATTTGGAACCTGATGTCCCTGGTCTGATATAAATAAACACTATGCGCCAAAATAAGTCCCCCCATTTCTAATTGTTTAGTTATAACTCATGAGAATAACTGGCCTGCGCAGACCGGACGGATAAGTCAGCGCAGCCAGTCTAAATATTCGAAAAGCTATTAAGGACTTTGTAATTTACTAATGAAAGTAAATTTTATAAGCACTGTTCCACAATAAGGGCTGTGCCCATGCCGCCACCGATACACAGGGTAGCCAGACCATATTTGGATTGTCTCTTCATCATCTCATATAACAAGGTTACCAGAATTCTAGCACCGGATGCGCCGATGGGATGACCAAGGGCTACAGCTCCGCCGTTAACATTGACTTTCTCCATGTCGCCCCATCCCATATCACGGCCTACGGCAATGGACTGAGCGGCAAAAGCTTCATTTGCTTCAATTAGGTCCATATCAGCAACACTCAGGCCGGCTTTTTCAAGGGCCTTTTTGCTGGCGGGTACCGGGCCTACACCCATGATCTTGGGATCTACGCCGCCGGAAGCATAGCTGACAATCTTGAATAACGGTTTTACTCCCAGTTCGGCAGCTTTTTCAGCTGACATAACAATAAATGCAGCCGCGCCGTCATTAATGCCGGAAGCATTGGCTGCAGTTACCGTGCCGCCGTCTTTTTTGAAAGCGGGGCCTAATTTAGCCATTTTTTCTAAGGAAGTATCGCGGGGATCTTCATCGGTATCGAAAACGATTTCTTTCTTTTTCTCTTTTACCACTACAGGAACGATTTCATCCTTGAAACGGCCGGCTGCAATGGCAGCTAATGCTCTTTGCTGACTGCGGAATCCGAATTCATCCTGCTCTTCTCTGGTGATTCCATACAGATCGTTAACGTTTTCTGCGGTCATGCCCATGTGGTAGTTGTTGAATGCTTCCCATAAGCCGTCTTTGATCATGCAGTCTACCAGGACACCGTTGTTCATTCTGTATCCATAGCGGGCTTTGGGCAGAGCAAATGGAGCCATACACATGTTTTCGGTTCCACCGGCCAGTACTACATCGACATCGCCGGCTTTGATCATCTGAGCTGCCAGGCTGACTGCTCTTAATCCGGAACCGCATACCTTGTTGATGGTAAAAGCGGTACTTTCAACCGCAAGGCCGGCTTTGATTGCGCACTGACGGGCAACGTTCTGGCCCTGGGCAGCTTGCAGAACACAACCGAATACTACTTCTTCAACAACCTCAGGTGTTATACCGGCACGTTTAACGGCTTCTTGCATAACTAATGCACCTAATGTGACAGCCGGGGTATCTTTCAATGTTCCGTTAAAGGATGCAACCGGGGTACGGCATGCGCTAACGATTACGACTTCTCTCAAGTGAACATCCACCTTTCCTTTTATATTTAAGAATTTTTATTTCTTGGTAAATTCTGGCTTTCTCTTATCGACAAAGGCACCCATGCCTTCTTTTTGATCGGCTGTGGCAAAGCACAAGCCAAATACATCAGCCTCTATCTCCATAGCCCGGTCAATGTCTGTCTGCGAGCCGTTATTGGCCGCAGCTTTACAGAACCGAACCGCCAATTGAGCTTTACTTAAAATGCGATTGGCTATATTTTTGGCTGTTTCCATCAATTCTTCCGGGGGTACCGTCTGGTTTACAAGACCGATGCGGAGTGCTTCATTAGCGTCTATAATATCTGCGGTATATAATAGCTGTTTAGCCATTCCGGACCCAACCAATCTAGGCAGTCGCTGTGTTCCACCAAAACCAGGAGTTATTCCCAGACCCACTTCGGGTTGACCAAATTTGGCCTTAAATGAGGCTATTCGAAAATCACAGCACATCGCCAGTTCACAACCACCCCCCAGGGCAAAGCCATTGACTGCGGCAATTACTGGTTTTTCCATCTTCTCAACCGCCATAAATACTTCCTGACCCAGCGCACCAAAAGCACGTCCTTCTATAGCTGACAGATCTTTCATATAAGATATATCCGCACCGGCTACAAAAGCTTTATCACCTGCACCTGTTATAATCAGGACATCAATATCAGGATCTTCGTTCACGGTGATAACAGCACTCTTAATTTCCAACAGGGTATCTTTGTTTAGAGCATTAAGAGCCTTGGGCCTGTTAATATAAAGGATAGCTAGTCGGTCTTCTTTTTCCAGTAGCACGTTCTCGTATGCCAAATTCATACCTCCCTCCATTAACATAGCTAGTTTTTTTATGCCCGCTAAAAAACAAACTTTGAGAATTATTAGGGCTATCCTATCCCCCCTTTTTTGTACTTTATTAACTAATACCAGAGGACTGTTTCCGGTATCAGGAAATCAATAAATGTGATAAACTAAAAAAATATATAAGTTGAAACGCAGAAACGGGTAATATTCAAAAGGCAGTAATGATATTGAACACGTCTGAAGTCAAACAACCAGAAAGGACATAACAAACATTTATATCTCCTTATAAATAATGCAAAAAACATGCCATTATTAAAATAGTCAGGATAATGCCCTTAACACCGCCAGTATGGGAAAAACGCAGTGGCAATACGGGTTAAATATAGGCACAAAAAATGCACAGATGCATTATTTGCCAATGCGTCTGTGCATTTTTTTTATAATATAATTATAAAATTGTCTAATACTGGTAGCTATACATATATTGTGAAAAAAAGGACTAATGCAGCAATGCATTAATAGGTAATCCAGGTAACTTTTATAAGGTGTAATTATTATAAGTATACACTATGCAAGGGCATTCTGTAGCCTTTTTTAACCTTTTGAAACTACCTTTATGTTATAATAGGCATTGATTTTTAAAATACTTACCCAGGGGGAGTGAAAATTGTGGAAAAGGATGTTATCAAGAAACAGCTTCTGGAGATGCTAGGACCGGATATCGTTCTGACTCAGGATATTGATTTGATGTATTACTCATATGACAGTTCGTTTTTTACCAAACTTACACCGCTGTCCCCCAGTGCAGTGGTATTACCCCGTTCAGTTGAAGATGTTCAAAAGGTTATGCGCTTTGCTTATCAGAATAAAGTAAACGTTATTCCACGTGGAGCGGGTACAGGTGAGACTGGCGGATGCGTGGCCATTGAAGGCGGTATTATTCTCGATTTGTCCAGTTGGAATGATATTGTCGAGATTGATGCCCCTAATATGCAGGTGATAGTACGTCCCGGTATTATTCATGCCAACCTTAATGAACAGTTGGCTGCTTACAATCTGTTCTTTCCGCCCGATCCGGGCAGCAGCAAAATGTGTACGATTGGGGGCATGGTAGCCAATAATGCCAGCGGATTGCGGGCCGTAAAATATGGCTGCACCGAACAATACATTCTTGGTCTGGAAATGGTCCTGGCCAATGGGGATATTATGTATACCGGCGGTATTAATGCCCGCTGCATTAAGAATGTTTCCGGGCTGAATCTTACTAAATTAATGATTGGTTCAGAAGGAGTACTGGGGATTATTACCCGCATTAGATTAAGGTGCTGGCCTAAGCCAAGAGCCAGAGGAATTGCCATGGTGGTATTTGATAAACTGGATGATGCGCCTGCCACGGTTCTGGATGTTTACCGTGAGGGTATTCTGCCTTCGGGAATAGAGATTTTGGATAGTTCGGCTATAAGTGCGGTAAATCAGTTTAAGCCGCATATAAATCTGCCGGATGCCGAGGCCATTCTCCTTTTTGAAGTGGATGGCAATCCACCCAGCGTAGAGTTTGAGGGTAATGTTATAAAGGAAGTAGCCGGAAAAAGAGCGCGCTCAGTTGAGTGGTCGACTGAACCGAAGCGTATGGCTGAATTATGGGAAGGGCGTAGTATAACAGCCACCGCCGCCGCCCGGGTCAGAGCAGATGGAACCAGGGTTTTTGCCGGTGAAGATATAAGTGTACCCTTATCCCGGGTGGCTGATACTTTAAGAGCTATACGGGCTCTGGGGGCTAAATATGATATTAAAGTGGTGAACTATGGTCACATTGGTGATGGTAATGTTCATACCGCACCGGTTATTAATCCGGAAATTCCTGAGGAAGTCGAACGGGTTAAAAAACTGGTGCACGAGATTCATCTGCTGGCAATCGAAATGGGTGGCTCTACTACTGGTGAACATGGGGTCGGAATTGTACGCCGTCAATATGCCGGCCTGGAACATGGCAATGCGGTAGATTACATGCGTAAAATTAAGATGGCCTTCGACCCGGAAGGTATCATGAACCCTGGAAAACTTTTTTAGCTTTCAGGAAGGAAGGTTATTATGGAATTCAAGAATTTGCCACCGGTCAAAGATCAGCTGATGAAATGTGTTCGCTGTGGCAAATGCAGAAGCGTTTGTCCCGTATTTTCGGAAATAAAGAATGAAACTGCGGCTCCCCGCGGACATGTATTTATGGTTCAGATGCTGCGTGACGGTAAAATCGAACCAACATCTGATGTTTATGAACGTTTGTCCCGGTGTTTGATGTGTGAAACTTGCAGCGTTAATTGTCCTTCAGGTATTGATGTGCACGAATTAAATGCTGCGGCTCGTTCATATATATATGATAACAATCCCAATATTGGCAAAGAATTAATTTTTGATACCATGTGGACCCGTCCCGGTCTATTAAAGACCACCAGCTTTTTTATGTGGGGGGCACAAAAAACCGGTCTGCAAAAACTAGCCCGAAATCTGGGTCTTACCAAGCTTTTGCCGGGAGACCTACCCCAGGCGGAAAAGATCTTAAGCGAGGTTCCTCTGCATTCGGCCCGGGCTCAGCTGCCTCTGGTTAATGAGGCCAAAGGTGAACAAAAATATACGGTTGGTTATTTCCTGGGCTGTGCTACTGATTTATTTAACCCGGAAGTGGCCCGTGCCACCATTAATGTCTTAACTCATAACGGCTGTAAGGTTGTTATTCCCCGGGACTTGAAATGCTGTGGGCAACCACATGTAGCCAATGGCAAAATGGATACAGCCAGAAAGCTGATGGCACATAACATTAAGATATTCGGCAGTTATAATTTTGATTATATAATAACTGATTGTGCGTCATGTTCTGCTGCTTTGTCCCGCAAAAATATGGAATTTCTATTTAAAGGCTTAAAAATTGAGGATGAGGCCATGGCCTTTTCCGACCTGGTTATGGATTTGACGCAATTTCTGATTGATGTAATCGATGTGAAAATACCGGAGGCTGTTATAACGGAACCCAGAGTACGGGTAACCTATCATGACCCCTGCCATTTAGCCAATGCCCAGGGGGTTAAAACCCAGCCGCGGGAACTATTGAAACGTATACCGGACGTGGAATATGTGGAAATGGCTGATGCCAATTCCTGCTGCGGCGGTTCGGGTACTTACAGTCTGACTCATTATGAAATGTCTATGAAGATTCTGGATCATAAAATGGACCATGCCATGGAGACAGGTGCCGACTATGTGGCTACCTGCTGCCCCAGTTGCAGTATGCAATTGCGGCATGGCATTGCCCGCCATAACTGGAATGCCAGGGTGGTGCATCCGGTAGAATTGTTAAATGCGTATTATAACAACATGCCTGATGCAAAATAAGGTTGTCACCAAAAAGCTTAGTGACCGGCCGATGACAAAAATAAAGAGCAAGGCATGAAAAAAGCCCGCGCTTAAAGCGTACCTGTGTACGTTGAGGGAGCGGGCTTTTTGAAATAACGCAGAGAATTATTGGCCCGGGGACGGTTGCCAAACCTGTCCTTATTACAAATTTAAGGAGCAAAAAGATGGGTAAGAACTTAAACAAACACATATTTAAACAAGTGCGGAATGCCTGTCTAAACTATGGTCTGATTGAAAACGGCGACCGTATTGCAGTGGGCGCGTCAGGAGGAAAAGATAGTGTTACCTTGCTCTGTTTCCTTGATCTGTTGAAAAAGTATACTCCGCTGAAGTTCGAAATAATTCCTATTTACCTGGATCTGGGCTGGGATAATGATCTAACCGGGTTGCAGGAATTATGTACATCATTAGAATTAAATCTGGTAGTTGAACCAACTAATATTGGTTATGTAGTGTTTGAAGCTCGCCATGAATCAAACCCTTGTTCGTTATGTTCCAACCTGCGCCGCGGGGCGTTGAATCGCAAAGCTAAAAGCCTGAACTGCAACAAGGTTGCTTTGGGGCACCAGCTTGATGATGCGGTTAATACATTATTGATGTCGATGATATTTGAAGGACGTTTTCATGTATTTAAGCCATTGGCCTATCTGGATCGGATGGATATTACCGTTATCAGGCCTTTGGTTTATGTGGAAGAAAAGGATATTCGCGCTTTCTGTGCTTCAGTTCCCTATCCCCTGGTCAAAAATAAATGTCCGGCGGACGGGTATACTTCAAGAACCAAAGTGGGAGATATAGTTTGTGAAATCGAGGCTAAATATCCCGGGGCACGAAAAAGAATATTTTCTGCTCTAACTAAAGCCGAACCAGGAAGTTTCTGGCCCCAAAACTAACGAACGTATGTTTTTTTGTTACCAGCTGTGCTATAATTGAGCAAAATAATAGCAGATATAATATATTCAATACAAGATGAGGGGGACAGTTTATGCATCCTAAAGTAACCGAGAGACAAAAACTTATCCTCGAATTTATTAAAGAGAAAATTAAAACCTGTGGTTACCCGCCGTCAGTAAGAGAGATTGGTCAGGCGGTAGGTTTAAAGTCGAGTTCTACCGTTCATGCATATCTGGTGCAGCTTGAAAATATGGGGTATCTGAGGAGAGACCCCTCCACTCCGCGTGCTATCATTCCGGTGACACCTGAACAAAAGAATGCCTCAACTGCAGTAGAACTACCGGTAATAGGAGATGTAGCCGCAGGTATGCCTATTTTGGCCGAGGAGAATATAAGTGCATACTTCCCTGTTCCAGCGGATATGATGGGGAGTGGTACTCATTTTATTCTTAAAGTCAAAGGTGAAAGCATGATTGAAGCAGGTATCCTGGACGGAGATTATTTGATTATAAGACAACAGGATGATGCTTCAAATGGTGAAATAGTAGTAGCTTTGGTTGAAAATGAAGCTACGGTTAAAAGGCTTTACAAACACGATGACCAGGTTGAGCTAAGACCTGAAAACAGTACCATGTCGCCCATCATGGTGAAAGATGTATCATTAATAGGCAAGGTAACCGGCCTATTACGGAAAATGTAATCAAGCCACTTACTGGTACTATTAACATCGCCGGGTTTAATGAATACTAACGTTGTCCGAGTGCAATAATGGTTTCCTTTAACTGCTGTGCCGTAGTATTCTTTCGGCCTACACTCACACGGGGCAGTTCGGTCGGTGCGCTGGCTGAAGTAACAGCTTGACGGGCGGTGGTCCATATATATTTATAGCCGGCTTTTTGAGCGGCACGAATAACATCTTGATTATACATACCAAAAGGAGGAGCAAAGCTTTCGACCGGTAGATCCAGTTTCTTCTGCATAATAAGGCGGGCTGTAAGCAAATCATGATATATACGCTCCTGGTAGTCGGCCTGAGATTCTCCGGGCAAACGAGTGGTAAACCAGGAATCACCGCTGGGATACCTGCCCTTGATGAATTGATGACCATTGAATGAATGGGACATGATGGCTATATTGTTTCTGGACATTATGCGCAATTGTTCCCAGTTCAGCCATTGGTCATTTTTAGTGCCTGCTTCCTCAGTATTTTTTATTAGTACAAAAACAGTTCCCGGCCAATGCCTTTTTTTCAATGACTTATAGCCTACCGTATAATTACTTCGGTGCCCGTCGTCCATAGTGATAGAGACTGCGTTCGGTGGCAGTGTACCCTTGCCATTAAGGAACAAAGTGATTTCCTGCAGTGATACTACTTTAAAACCTTCCGCTTCCAACATATCCAAATGCTGCTCAAATCTATCCGGGGTTATGGCAGTACCGCACTCTTTATTTTTAAAATTGTGATAAAGCAGTACAACGGCGCGATTCTTATAGTATATGGGACTACTTTTGGTTTGGCTGATTTTATGGAGAGGGTTAACCTCTATACATGCCGGCAGAGTGCCAAAGGTAATCAGAAATATGGCCAATATTAATAATTTTCCTTTCATTTGACCTCCCCTGCCCTGGCCCCGGTATTATGGGATGAAACTTTAGCATTAGCAATAACACCATTATCACCATTCATCCTTACAACATAAACCGTTTGAGGAGAGACTAAAGGTTTGGGTATTATCACTCTGAAGCTGAGCGAATGGATTTCCTTGGCCTTCAGCTGCGGCTTCAGCCGTTCATAGGAAGACTGGCTTAATATAGCAATTACTTCTTTATTGCTATAACGGGCGAAGGCTTTTTTCCAAACCTCCGCATCTGGCCGGGAAGATTCAGAAGGAAGGGAGAATACGGAAAAATGTTGCCGATTGAGATCTAACAGAGTCGGAAGAGGTCGGTTAGGCATAGGCAAATTGTGGTCCAGCAATACGATACTTCTTTCCGCTGGACTGGCACTTACGATTTGAACAATCTTTAGCGCTACTTTATTGGAGTTATTAGTTTCGCTCATTTGACGGCAATAGTTGTAATATGGAAGTGGCTGCATACAGGCTGCCATTACCAATACCATAACCGCGATACTGGTGACCAGGCGAGGCCGCCCAATTATAACACTATATTTTTTGATGATGGTCACCAGAGCCAGCGAAATGAGTAAAATGGCACATATGATTTGCGGCATAATATACCGTGTAGTCAGGTAGAAGGCATAGCGGGCATTAATCCAGGGAATTATTGCCAAGCCTGCGCCTATCATCAATACTAATAAATACTCCTGTTGTTTCCAAGCCTGGCGAATTCCGATTATCAATAATAAAATGGCCAGTAAAAATAATGGATGATAGAAATAATGAACCAGATTTACGTGTTCAGTATAAGTACTGCTAACTGCCCTCATTAATTCAACTGACATCCGGGCTAAATTTTCAAGGTACGAAAACAGACCAAGATTAGTTTCTAAGGCGTACGATTTCTGAGCTGCCCATTTAAAACTATAACCCCGGGAGATAACGTTATAGTAAATCATGTTGGCATAAGCTGCGAGAAATACCAGGACCGATGTCAAATACCAACCCGGTTTTAAGTTAGCCTGGCGGCGAAAAGAAGGAGAAAGAATGTATATGGAAGCGGCCATTACACATACAAGGGCAGATGAATGGGTTTGCAGAGTGGCTGCCCACAGCAGCGCAGAAACCATTAACCAGATCCCGCTCTTATTATCCCTGGCATTAATGGTTGCCAGTAAAGCTAAAACAAAAAACAGAGGTGTGGTACAATTTGACCACGCCATATGAGTCACCAGGATATGCATGCCATTGGTTAAAAGTAAAACAGCCGCTACCATACCTACCTGACGATTAAATATCTTACATCCGAGATGATATACCAGCACCACCGTTAAAGCAGACGTAACAGCAACATAAAAGCGCGGCAGGTAAATGCCGGGGCCGAATATTTTGAATAAACCAGCCAATATGTAATTATGCATAGCGCCTATATCATGCGCCGTATTATGAAGCGGAAGAATTTTTCCCAGATAAATATCAAAAGCTAGACTCACTTCTCCTAATTCATCTATATATCTGGGCACCTGCCAGAGCCAGGGCAGTCTTACGGCCATGGCACAGACAAACAGCGCAAATGCCACACCTGCCTCCCGCCGTAGCCCGGAAAGGTCTCTAAGCCCGTAGATATTAAATATTAATCCTATTTTAACCTTTAGAATATCCGCTGCCATTTGCAGGGGGGCCAGAATGGGATTGACGGTCGAACCTGTACAATCAACTGCCGTAACTCCTACTCGGGCAATCTCATAATGCATGGCCTGTGCCAAAGTCAACAACTCAACATCAAAGGCAAACCTTTGCAGGCATTGCCGATGAAAAATCTCATAGGCAGCCTGACGGCGAAAACCTTTTAATCCGCATTGGGTGTCGGAAAAGCCCGGCAAAAGCAAGGCCTGTACACATAAGTTAAATGTCCTGCCCATAATCCGGCGGCACCATGACTCCCCTTCCAGCCGGTGTTTCTTACCTTCTCTGACGCCAATAGCTATGTCATGTCCATTTTTAAGAGATGTCAGTATTTTGCTGATGTGGTCAAAAGAAAAAGTACTGTCTGCATCAGTAAATACGATGAACTCGCCCTGGGCCGATAAAGCTCCCGTCCGAACCGCTGCACCTTTGCCTCGATTGACTTCATGGCTGAGACAGGTAACAAATTTAAATTCGCCGGCCATTTGCTGGGCTAATTCAAGAGTATTATCGTTACTGCCATCATTTACGATAATGATTTGAACCGGATAATTGCAGTTCAGGATAGGGGCAGCCAACGATCTTATGCGATTTTCCAAACGCTTGGATTCATTAAAGGCAGGTATAATTATTGATAACATATCTGAAATGACTTCTGGCGGGTTCGGGGCCTGATATGCCTTAGGGGCAGGAGTAACAAAGACCCATTGCCGATAAGCCGCAAAGTTCCAGGTGGCAGAGAAAACAGCCCCCAGTATTTTACCGATATTTAATAGCACCAATACCGATATCGGGATAAGTGATGAGATAGAGGAAACTCCCATCAATACCGCACTGTTGATTATCATGCCAATAGCCGTGGCTATAACAAATTTGATTATTTGCCGGTGGTGCCGTTCTGAACCGGCATTAAAAGTCCAGGTCCGGTTAAAAAAGTAGCTATTGGTAGCGGCTGCAGAAATGCTCAGCATATTTATCAATCCCAGCGGCCATCCGGCTTGAACTCCGGTAACAGCAACCAAGAGGTTAAATATACCAAAATCAAGCAGGGTATTGAGTACGCCGGTAACTGAGAATTTTAAAATCTGTCCAATAATATTCAAAATTTCAAATCCTTTTCAAAATATAAAGACCTCCTTATAATGATTGACAAAAATATAAAAAAAATGTACGAGATATAAGAAATGATAAAAAAATGCCGGCTGTTAAGACCGGCAGTTTTTTATCATTTTGAAGGTTATCTTTTTCAGTTATATTGCTAAATTAAAATTTAACCAGGTATTCATCGATTTCCCAATCATAGATGCGAGAACTATATTGTTCCCATTCTTTAGTTTTGGCTTTTATAAAGCGGGAATAAATGTGGGGCCCGATTGCTTCCTGGATTAGTTTGTCGTTACGGAGCTCGTCGATGGCTTCATACAAATTCTCCGGCAGTGATTTGATACTTTTTTCTTTACGAGCCGCCAGATCCATTTCGTAGATGTTTTCTTCTACTGGTCCCGGCGGAACGATTTTATTTTTAATACCGTCCAGGCCGGCCTTAAGTATTACGGCCAGAGCCAGGTAAGGATTGCAGGTGGGGTCCGGATTCCGGAGTTCGATTCTGGTCCCTATGCCGCGCCGGGCCGGAATCCTAACTAACGGACTGCGGTTACGGTGAGACCAGGCAATGTAAATAGGAGCTTCATAACCAGGCACCAGACGTTTATAGGAGTTTACCGTCGGGCTGGTGATAGCCGAAATGGCCCGGGCATGTTGCAAAACACCGCCGATAAAATAACAGCAGACATCACTTAATCCATCGGGTTTTTGTTCATTATAAAAGATATTCTGACCGTCTTTGAAAAGGGATACATGTAAATGCATACCTGAACCCGCAATCCCAAAAATGGGCTTAGGCATGAAAGTAGCGTGGAGACCGTGCATTTGGGCGACGGTTCGTACTACGATCCGGAAGGTCAAAATATTATCAGCCGTTTTTAAAGCATCGGTATATTTGAAGTCTATTTCATGCTGTCCGGGAGCACATTCGTGATGGGCTGCTTCAATTTCAAATCCCATTTTCTGAAGCACTTGTACCATATGGCGCCGGGCATCTTCACCTTTGTCTACCGGGGGCATATCGAAATAGCTCGCGGCATCGTTGGTCTCCAGGGTAGGTTGACCGTATTCGTCCAGATGAAACATGAAAAATTCAGGCTCAGGTCCTACCTGCATGGTATATCCTAATTCTTTGGCTTCAGCCAGTACTTTAGCCAGGGCATGACGGGGACATCCAATAAATGGCTCATTCTCCGAGTTGAATATATCACATATCATTCTGGCGGTCTTGCCTTCTGAAGTAGGGTTGTCCCAGGGCAGAATCAGAAAAGTATTGGGGTCGGGACGCAGGTACATATCGGATTCTTCGATCCGGACAAAACCTTCAATGGAAGAACCGTCAAACATCAATTCGCCATCCAGAGCCTTTTCCAATTGGTCTATCGTAATAGACACACTTTTCATTACTCCAAGAATATCGGTAAACTGGAGCCTGATTAATTGTACGTTTTCTTCCGCGGCCAGTTTTAATATTTCTTCTTTATTCATAAAATGCACCTCCAGTTATAATCTTTCTAAAAATAAAATACTAAGTCAGATTAGCACATTATAACAACTGATACAATCATATTAGCTTAATAATAAATGATAATACCATGCCGATAGCCAGTATGACATTAAAAAGCATACCGGTAAAAAGGCCTGCTACGGTACCCAGGGCAACTTTTAAAGCCGCTCTGGAGTCTTTCCCGGCCATGGATTCGCCAATTATGGCACCGACGAAGGGACCGGCTATAATTCCAATGGGAGGGAAAAGGAATAATCCAATTACCGTACCTAATAATGCACCCCATGTTCCCTGTTTGGTCGAACCAAAATATTTGGCTCCCAACATGGTGGAGAGGTAATCCATAAACACCGACAGAAGGGTCAGGCAAGCCAAAACGATCAGATATTGCGCATCAATAGTCTGAAAATTATCATACCAACCATAGGCGGCAATGCCGATAAACATCAAGGGAATGCCGGGTATAAATGGGACAACCGTTCCTGCCATTCCTGCTAATAATAGCAGTATAACAACAATTATTATCAGTGTGTGCATATAGTATTATCCCCCATTTGTAAATATTTAAATTAGGCCCGTTTTAATATAATAGTATCGATCAATTCACGCACCGTATAACGATAGTGTTCGTAGGTCAACCCGCCCTGCATGTAAACACAGTAAGGCTGACGCATTGGAGCATCGCAGGATAATTCTATAGATGAACCTTGTACAAACGTACCTGCCGCCATAATTATCTTATCAGTATAGCCCGGCATGGGTGCAAATTCAAGTCTGACATTGTTGTCTACCGGAGAACTGCTTTGCACAACCTGGCAGAATTTTAATACTTCATCCGGATTATTAAGCTTAACGGTTTGAACGATATCGCCCCTCACTTCATCCCAGTTGGGAGAAACCTCATATCCCTGCCGGGCAAAACAATAAGCCAGGAGGCAGGCGCCCTTTAAAGCTTGCAATACCACATGCGGTGCCAGAAAAAGACCCTGATATAACAAACGGTTGCTCTGCAGGCTGGCCCCCAGTTCCTTGCCCAGGCCCGGAGCAGTTATGTGACAGGCAACTTGACCCACCAGGCCGGCTCTTCCTGCTATGTATCCACCGGCGGGAGCCAATCCACCGCCGGGATTTTTTATTAAAGAACCGGCCATTATATCGATTCCGACCTGAGTAGGTTCAACCGTATCGGTAAATTCGCCGTAACAGTTGTCTACCATTACTATGGTATCAGGGCTGATCCGTTTTACAAGCTGAGTTATCGCTTCAATTTGTTTTACGGTAAGGGCCGGGCGCAGTGCATACCCTCGGGAGCGTTGTATCAAGACCATGCGGGTGCGGGGAGTGACAGCCGTACCAATTGCCTCCAAATCAGGATTAAGTGCGGGGGTAAGCGGAACTTCGCGATATATTACTCCCCTTTCCACCAGAGTACCTAAGGTCGGATTATTCTTTCCTATAACATTGCCAAGTGTATCATAAGGACTTCCTATTAATGAAATCAGCTCATCACCAGGACGGAGAATGCCGAACAGGCAGGAAGAAATAGCATGGGTGCCGGATACGATCTGTGAGCGCACCATGGCATCTTCCGCCCCAAAGACCTCAGCATAAATTCCCTCCAAATCATCTCTTCCCATATCGTCATAACCGTAACCGGTGGAAGAATTAAAGTGCGATTCATGCACGTTTTTTCTTTGCAAAGCCTTTAGCACCTTCTCCTGGTTGGCAAAAGCAATCTCATTCAGTTCTTCAAATTTTGCGTAAAGTACTTTTTCGGCCTCTTTTATTAAATTCATTGCTTCCAATCTATTATTCACCACTTTCTGTTGCTTAAACCTGGAGTAAGCCGGCAGGCAGGTCGGATTCTTCTATAGATATCAGTTCCCGGCGGGTTAATATCTTGCGTTCAACAATGCGAAGCGCCTGTAATCGAATTGATTTTTCCACCAGATTACGTGCATAGCGTGCATTTCCGCTGTGGGGATGGCGTACTTTAACAAATTCGTTTAGCTGGTTGCGAAGTTTCCATCTGCATTTGCTGCTTAACTCATATTCTCGTTCATTATACATCTGTAGGGCTATTTGAAACAAATCTTCACTATCATAATCAGGAAAGTTTATCTGGATGGGAAAGCGTGACCTCAGACCCGGATTGGTACGCATGAAGAATTCCATTTCCGCCGAATATCCTGCCAGGATCACGATAAAATTATCCCGGTTGTCCTCCATGGCCTTCACTATGGTTGAAATGGCCTCGCGCCCGAAGTCCTTTTCTCCCCCTTGCGCCAACGAATAGGCTTCATCCACAAACATGATGCCGCCCAGCGATTTTTTGATCATCTCCCGGGTTTTTTGAGCGGTATGCCCGATGAATTCGCCCACCAGATCGGCCCGTTCGACCTCTACCAGATGTCCTTTGGTTAAAAGTCCGATTTCGTTGAAAATCTTGCCCAGAGTGCGGGCTACAGTAGTTTTGCCTGTACCGGGGTTACCCTTGAAAATCATGTGCAAGACGGCTGGACAGGTTTTAAGATGCTGTTCGTTCCTGCGGCTTTGAACAATAGCAAAAGCAATTATTTCAACCAGATTTTTCTTGACCTCAGTTAAACCAATCATTTTTTCCAAATCTCGAAAGGATTGCAGATTATGCAGCAGATTGGATTGGGAATAAGTTTGAGTTAAGCTATCTTCATCAGCAAACTTTTTGGATATTTCCATTAGCAATACCACCACTTCAATATTATTCATGGTTTGTTGTTTCCAAAATTATTATATGAGAAACAGATACAAGTGGTGATACTCTGGCTATTTTAGAAGCAGGTTATTGTGGTTGGCCCACGGCCGAAGAAATACGGCAGGTTGCTTGGCGGTGAATTGGACTTTTAATCAGCAAATCAGGAATAAATATTACGGCGGTCGATCAAGCATTAGGAAATAAGGAGATGCACCGCTTTACATTAAGTGGAATAAGGTACAATATATTCTTTTGTAAAGGGGTGACCTAAATTGGCAGATCCTAGACATGTTCATGAGTTTTTAGGCAGCACCAAAGTTACACAAGGGCACAATCATCGTTTTGCCGGAGTAACCTCCCGGGCAATTAGAATATCCAATGGGAGACATAGGCATCGTTTCTCTACCAATGTAGATTTCTACGAGGATCATCGCCATGCGATCAGAGGGATTACCGGCTTGGATATCCCTATTAGCAATGGCAGGCATATTCATTTTGTTATGCTAAGAACGACACTAAATGATAACCATCGCCACACTTATAGATTGGCAACCATGATAGACGATCCTATTGGTGATTAGCAAATTGGCTATAAAATTAGTAAGACTACGGGGGCCTTGGCCCCCACATTTTTTGAAGCAAATAAATATTGAGCGTGTCTTTCAACAACTCTGCCCCTATTTGATATTCTCCTCTACTGCTTTTTCTCTTTATATATGTAATTATAGGAAACGGATTTCCTTTGTTGTGCGCAGTAACCAAGTTGATGATTCATTACATATCTTTTGAGGAAATTACGTTGATAAAAGCTATATAAAAAGGGTAGATAAAAAAACCGCAATAAATATGAGTCCTAAAACTGGAGGAGGTTCTTCTCCCCAAACCATAGCAGGTGATAAAAATAAGGTATAAATTGCGCAATAAGGAGCAAACTACTAAGAAGCCCAGCATTGCTGAGCTTCTTAGTGCATCAAAGATTAAATGTTTAGCCCCAGTGCTATATTTCAGATCTTTTATTAATTTCCTCTAAAATAGATTTTTTAACAGCTATGTCTTCTTGAAAATAATTAGAAATTTCTTTTGTCAATAATCTATGCATTTTAATACGTTCACGCTGATTTTCAATAAAGAGTAATAGAATAAACAGACCTAATAGCACCACACTCGTACTCATTTACATTTTCCTCCATAATCTAAATATACTAATATTATAACTTAAATCTAATTGTAATTTGGAGCAAAAATAGGTAAACATCTAAAGAGGTTTACCTATTTGGATTATTGAGTAATTCTACAAATTACTCAAATCCCCCGCTTGAAGTGGACGTTCCTCCTGCATAACAATTAATTCGGATATAAGGATAAGAATTTTGTACATCAGTAGTGAACTCTCCTTGCGAATAAGTATACTTTGAAGTTGGGTTCGAAATCCAGGCCGAGTATTCATCTATAACACCAGTATAAGTCCATCCTGGCCATACTTTTGATGCCCAACATGATGTTGTAAGACTTGTTATCCCATTAGCATCCCATTCCCAAGTTGCTCTTTTGTTAAAACGCCAGAACACTATTCCGGCAGTTTTATTATCAAGGTAATATGTTTTATTTGTGCTTCCTGGAGTGTAAGATTCTGTAGTATTAGCATTTGGTTGATTCCCAATACTTTGCACTGACGTTTGTTTCTTTAGTTGATCGGAAATTTCTGCACGTAATTCTGGAGCAACTATCTTGGAAATATCAAGAGCTTCTGGATGCCAAAAAATACTTGCCCCAGCATTCTTTTGATTAATAGCCCATTTTAACTCGCTTTTTATAGCAGATTTAAAATCTTCATTATTCATTGCTACAAGTTCTTCTGAGGTTTTATTAATACAACCATACGTAGGAATGTTATCCGGAGTATCTTCATTAATCTCACCGATGACGTAGTAAATAGGTGTATTTACTACCATTTGTTTTTCTTGCAGATTTAATGAATCACTTGCTTTTGCAGGTGTAACACCGACTATTGAAAAGCCAAAAGAAAATATGGTAACCATTAAAACTAAGCAAACTTTTTTCATTATATTCTTCATAGTATAACCTCCCTTAAAATATCATTTAATATTTTTCTCAAACCTTCATTTTACAGTTTCATAGGTACCACCTCCTTAAATTTCCGACAAATCCCTTCCACTAATTGGTACTTGATAACTAGACTAATAAGCATGCAAAAAGGTTGACAAAATTTCAAAACATTTTTGTCAACCTTTTCTGAGCCCGAATGGTCTTATTATTAAATTCAACTGAAAGGTGGTAAATCTATGAAGAAAAAGGTTCGTATTCTTGTTTCCATGATGTCTTTGGTGGTTTTTATGGCCTGTTTGCCTGGTTTTGCGGTTGCTGAGGAACAAAATTGTCCTTCCGCAACTGTTGAAGGTACAGTTTACTCTGATCGGCAGAACGGAGTTGAAATCAATCTACAGGATACTATTGATGTAAGCTCATCATTGATTAAACAATGGAATTGCGCAATAATTGACAATTCGAATGGAAATGTTGCTATTTGTGGAGAAACAATTACTTATGGAACGGTTGATTACCTTGATGTGAAAGTTTACCTGCAACGTTGGGATGGATCAGATTGGGTTGATTTAAATAACCGTACTTATCGTGATAGTTCCAGTTCCTATGTTAGTGGTTCCGATCTATTCACTGTATCACGGGGATATTCTTATCGCTGCAGAGCAATTCATACTGCACGAACAGCTGGGAGCAGTAATACTAACAACTCATTTTCCAATGCTATAACCGTTAAATAAAATACTCTATTTTAACTA
This sequence comes from Syntrophomonas sp. UBA5288, assembly GCA_002408445.1. Taxonomy (GTDB): domain Bacteria; phylum Bacillota; class Syntrophomonadia; order Syntrophomonadales; family Syntrophomonadaceae; genus UBA4851. The sequence goes on along the minus strand of DHSK01000055.1, from coordinate 5,322 downwards.
AAACAGCAGCAGGGAAAAATCATTTATCCCTGCTGCTGTCTGCTCATTAATATATTGACTTAGCCATCTCCACAGCTTGATCGGGGCTGATATCTCCTAATATCTGACACATAACATTATCGTCCGTTATCCATATTAAACTTACTGATCCATCCTTATACGATATAAGATTTCCTTCACATTTTTCGAGATAAAGCTTTTCAACCTGAGCCTTATTGTTATCTACGTTTACTGAAACACTATAATTATCTGAAACCTTGGTCTGACATAACAGTATTTTAGATTTTTTATTAATAAATGTAGCAATAATCTTTGCTTGTTTATCTGTAGTGTTCTGTTTAACGCTCTCAAGAGTATATCCCGGGGGTATATATTGCGGGACTAAAATATTAAAGGATATATTCCCCTGTATAGCAGCTATTTCTCTAGCTACTTGATTTTGTAATTGAAGCTGATTAGAATCACTGTTTAGATTAATATTTATGCTTTTACCTATATTATGAATGGTTTGAAATAGCTGTTTCTTGATAGCATAAACTGAATTTGGAAATAGAATTGCCCCGGTTATACTGATTAATAAAACTATAGTAACCGCAAATTGCATCACACGGTGCTGCTTTTTGCGTTTCATCTGCCTATCTACAATTATTTTTTCTGCAATCACTTGTTCAAGTTCCTTGATAGGAGTAGTAACTTCAAGCTCAGCTGTTTTAAGTGATTTACTTATTAATCTATCAAATTTATCATCGCTCATTTCTTAATCACCTTCCCTTGCAACCAACGGCTGAAGAACATTATATAGCTTGCCCCGGGCTCGAAAGATTTGTTTCTTTACAGTTCCTATACTTACCCCTAAAGCAAAAGCAATATCCTTTTCCTTCATATCTAAATAATAGCGCATAATTGTTACCTGTTGTTCCTGAGGAGTCAACATGTGAATAGCTTTCAACACCATAGTAGCAGTTTCTTGTCTTTCAAATATGTCTGCAGGAGATTCATCAATGGGTAGATTGAAAATAATAGATTCCGTATCTGATGTTGGTATGACGCGCTTATTTCGTTTAATGTGAGTTCGAAAAGTATTAATAGCTATGGAGATTAACCAGGGGAAAAATTTATCGGGGTCTTTAAGCTGTTTAAAATTGGCAATTCCCTTTGCAAAGGTTTCCTGAGCAATGTCTTCTGCCAAATATCCGTCTTCAGTTAAAAAATATACGTAGTTGACAATTCTGGGGTAATATTTTTGTATTGCCAACCGCCAGAGCGAATCATCTCCGAACTCCGGTTTATTAGGCATAATTATAGTTCCTCCTAAAGGGATATGTTCAATAACATTGCGGTATTGCTAACAACCGTACGCTTAGCAAATCACTTGAATAATATTAGTTTAGGTCTTGCATGTTACTATATTTTACCATAATTATGCTATAAATCTATTTTTGTCTATATTTTTATAAATTCTGATTTTTTTCCTCCTTTTATAGGTATCAAAGTTGGATATAAAAAAATTACCTTTCACGAGAAAGTAACATTGTAAATAGAGTGATACAAAGACTAAAAAAGGGAAATCATAATGGAAGAAACAGGCCAGAGCCAAGGGTATGGCTGTTCCTGGTGGTGAACAGGAAAAAGAACGCTGGAGTACCCAGGATAAATTTTTAATCCTACAGAGACAACCCCTCTCAGCAAAAACTTGGAACGCTCATTTTTTTTAAGGCCTCATAAATCTCTAAATATAGGCATTAGCTTTCTTCACACAAGGGTACAATATTACCGTGGATATGGCCTCGCGCCCAAAGTCCTTTTCTCCTCCTTGCGGCAGCGAATAAGCTTCATCCACAAACATGATGCCATCCAGGGACTTTTTGATCATCTCCCCGGTTTTTTGAGCAGTATGCCCGATGAATTCACCCACCAGATCGGCCCGTTCAACCTCTACCAGATGTCCCTTGGTTAAAAGGCCAATTTCGTTGAAAATCTTGCCCAGAGTACGGGATACGGTAGTTTTGCCTGTACCGGGGTTACCCTTGAAAACCATATGCAAAACGGCCGGACAGGTTTGGGGGTGCGGACATTTTCTTGGGTTTAATCCGCTTCTCGGCATACCACTTAATATATTTATCAAGTTGCTCTATAAACTGTAAGCGCTCAACAACAAGGTGCCTGTTATCCTAAATTCTACAGTGAGATAATACTCCCAACAGATATTTAGACTTATTAGAGTTTTTCGACTAAGTCTAAGTTGGCTAAGGAGGTATCCCACGATGGATATAGTGTCCGAGACCAAAGCTGAATACCGTCTTAGACAGTGGACAAAAATCATTCAGGACTGCCAGGCCAGTGATCTCACTGTTATCGCCTGGTGCAGCCAGCACAATGTTGGAATAAAATCTTACTACTACTGGCTCAGAAAAATTCGTTTAAAAGCTTGCCAATCCATTGAATGTAAAACTCCTGCAATAAAACAGGAGATTGTACCTTTGCAGCTTAATCCTCAGCAATGCTTAAGTTCTGTTCATCCAGCAGTAACCATACATTTAGGTCCTGCGTCAATTGATATTGCAGAAGGGACCTCACAAGAAACGATCGAAACCGTACTACGGTCTCTTCAAAGCATATGTTAGGCGATATTACCAAGGCCAAGGACATATACATAGTTTGTGGCTATACAGATATGCGTAAGTCCATTGACGGTCTGGCTGCAATCGTAAAGAATCCTTTGGAATGGATCCATTTGCAGCAAGTCTTTTCCTCTTTTGTGGAAAGAAACGTGACCGTATGAAGGTACTGCTCTGGGAAGGTGACGGATTCGTCCTTCTATATAAACGTCTCGAAAACGGAAACTTCAAATGGCCCAGGAACCAGCCCGGTACATTACGATGAAGGAATTCCGCTGGCTGATGGAAGGCCTGGAAATTGATCAGCCAAAAGCAATTCAAAACATTAAACCCGGTGATTTCTGCTAATCCAGACAGCGCACAAACGCCTATTTATAGGGATTTAGAGTGGATTTCTACTGTCAAAAGTGGTATAATTAAACCATTAGATGACAGGAGAAACTAGCTTGATAAACGATAAAGACGCTTACTGAATATTGCGACCCATTTTGCCCCACCGTTCCGGTCTGAGAGCACCACGTATCCGGCAGAATAACACCACTGTTCTGGTCGAGCACCACCCCTTAAAATAAATACATGCGCATCACCCCACTGCGTAAATTAATTAAGGGAGGTCAGCATATGACCCAGTATCGAGATATTCTCAGGATGCATAACCGGGGAATCAGCCAAAGGAGCATAGAAAGCTCATTACATTGCTCCAGACACACAATCTCAAAGGTAATCAAAAGGGCACAGGAACTGGAATTAACTTGGCCGCTAAAAGACGATTTAACTGAAGATCGCCTGGCGGCTCTTTTTTCCCCGGGATTCCAGTGTCGGTCACACATGAGCCACCAGATGCAGAGAAGATTGACCGCGAAATGAAAAAGGCCGGCGTTAATCTGGCTTTGCTCTGGACGGAATACTGTGAAGATTGTCGTGCCAGCGGTAAAACGCCGCTCATGTATTCTCAGTTCTGTCATCACTACCGTCAGTATCGGCAAAAGACCAAGGCAACGATGCATATTCAACGAACGCCAGGAGAACAAATTGAAGTGGACTGGGCTGGACAAACAGCCTGTCTCACCGATCCGGATACCGGAAATATGGTTAAAGCTAATATCTTTGTTGCCGCTATGTCCTACAGTCAATGTACCTACGTTGAGGCCTTTTTGTCACAGGATTTGAGCAGTTGGATTACTGCGCACATCCATATGTTTCAGTATTTTGGTGGTGTTCCTAAAATCATCGTACCGGACAATTTAAAAACCGGTGTGACTAAGACGGACTGGTATACCCCTGAAATCCAAAAGAATTATCAGGAGATGGCGGAATACTACGATACCGTCATCGTGCCAGCCAGAGTGAGGATGCCAAAAGATAAACCTAACGCAGAAGGAAGCGTTGGCAAAATATCCACCTGGATTTTGGCCAAAATCCGCAATATCAAGTGCTTCTCACTGACCGAACTAAACGATCTTATTTTGGAAAAACTCGAGATATACAACCGAAGCTCTTTTCAGAAAAAGGATGGCAGCAGACAGTCCTTGCTTCAGGAAGAAAAAGCCTATCTGCTACCCCTGCCAAAGACACCTTTTGAGCTTGCAACCTGGAAGATCGCAACCGTCCAATTCAACTACCATATTGCTGTGGACGGCATGTACTACTCGGTGCCCTTTGAGTATATTAAACAGAAAGTCTCGATAAAAGTCACGCGCAGCTTGATCGAAGTATTCTCTGGAGCAACCCGGATCTGTTCTCATCCCAGATTATATGGCAGAAAGGGTCAATACAGTACGTTGCAAATTCATATGCCACCAGATCATCAAAAATTCCTCGAGTGGGACGGCCCTCGTTTCATCGACTGGGCAAGCAGAATCGGCCCTTGCACAAAATCAGTCATTGAAGGTGTTCTGGCTCAGCACAAAGTAAAACAACAGGGCTTCCGTTCTTGCATGGGTACGCTCAAACTGGCTGACAAGTATTCTGCAAAAAGATTGGAATCCGCTTGTCAGAGAGCCCTGAGCTTCTCTGTCAGGCCTAGTTACAAAACGATTCAGGCGATCTTAAAGGCTGGACAGGACAAACTAAATCTTGAGGAAAAGCCTGAAACTTCGGCTTTAGATAACGAGTATGCATTTACGCGAGGCGCAAGCCATTATGGGAGGAAACAGTCATGAGCCAAGCAACATACGAAAAACTCAAAGTCATGCGTCTCGGCGCCATGGCTGAGGCCTACCAACAGCAGCTATCTGATCCGGAAATACAGCAACTCTCTTTCGAGGAGCGCCTCACATTACTGACAGACATCGAATGGAATCAGCGAAAAAGTAACAAAGTGACACGACTTATCAATCAGGCGCACTTTGATCAGCCACAGGCACATTTGGCAGAGATTGATTTCTCTCCCCGACGTGAGCTCAACCGTAATCAAATTATCGCACTGGGCAACTGTGAGTTTATCCATAATGCCCGTAATGTGACCATCATGGGAGCCGCAGGCTCAGGGAAATCTTACCTTGCCTGTGCTTTAGGCATGGAAGCCTGCAAACAATCACATTCCGTAAAATTCATTCGCATGACTGAACTCTTAGAAAATCTTAAGCTGGCGCGTGTAACAGGTACCCTTCGGAAAGTTTACAAAGAGTATGCCAAATACAATTTGCTCATCATTGACGACTGGATGCTGATTAAGCTGAGTGTGTATTACGATCTAAAACGA
>DHSK01000057.1:16411-35804 GCA_002408445.1 Syntrophomonas sp. UBA5288 | reverse complement strand
CTCGGTTTATCGACATCGCAGCCTCTGAATATTGCCATATAATAGGCGAATATCTGCAGGGGTATCACGGATACTATAGGAGCCAGGAGGGGATTGACGTTGGGGAGAAGGATTTGTTCGTCGCATTCCTGGCAGGCTTCCTGCAGGTTTTCTTTGCATATGGCTACTACGATAGCACCGCGCGCTTTTACTTCTTTTATATTGGACATGGTTTTATCGACCAGGCTGTCTTGGCTTATCAGGGCCAGGACCGGTACGCCGTCATCAATCAGGGCCAGGGGGCCATGTTTCAGTTCACCGGCGGCATAAGCTTCGGCGTGGATGTAGGAGATTTCTTTAAGCTTTAGTGCGCCTTCCATAGCTACGGCGAAGTCGAAGCCGCGGCCCAGGAAGAAGGTGCTCTGGACATCTTTGTATTTGGCAGCCAGTTCTTTAATTTTATCCTGTTGGTCCAGCACTTTTTCCGCTAGTTCATCTATACTACTGAGCTCGCTGGTTAGCTGCCGCAGTTCAGCTTCACTGCAGGTGCCTTTGATACGGGCCAGATGAAGCGCCAGCATGTACATGACCAATAATTGGGTGGAATAAGCCTTGGTGGAGGCAACCGCTATTTCTGGTCCGGCATGGGTGTAAATTACCTGGTCGGCTTCGCGGGCTACCGAGCTTCCGACTACGTTGGTTACTGCCAGTACTTTTATGCCCTGCCGTTTGGCTTCTCTTAAGGCAGCCAGGGTGTCGGCGGTTTCGCCGGACTGGCTTACGACTATCATTACGGAGTGGGGATTCCAGAGAATATCCCGATACCGGAATTCGGAAGCAATATCAGTTTCAACCGGTATGCGGGCCAGTTTTTCTATGGCGAGTCTTCCTACCAGGCCGGCATGATAAGCCGTACCGCAGGCTACCATATATATTTTTTCACAGTCCTTGAATATTTCGTTCAAGCCGGGTTCGGTCAGGTTAACCATTCCGTCCTGTACCTGCCCGGCCAGAGTTTGCCGTAAGGCGGCGGGCTGTTCATGGATTTCTTTGAGCATGAAATGGTCATAACCGCCTTTTTCGGCTGCGATCGGGTCCCAATCAACCTGGAATATTCTTTTGTCTATCGGGTTGCCCGCGAAATCGGTAATCGTAATGGTATCTGGAGTTAAGACCACGAATTCCCGGTCCTCCAAAATATAGACCTGGTTGGTCCGGCCGAGGATGGCGGGAATATCTGAAGCTACATAATTTTCGCCCTCACCAATACCCACTATAAGGGGGCTGTCTTTCTTGGCGGCAATAATCTTATCCGGTTCATCGCTGCTGATCACAGCTATGGCAAAGGAACCATAAACATGGGTCAGGGCTTCCCGTACGGCTTGTTCCAGTGAATCAGTATAGTATTTCTCGATCAGATGGGCCATGACTTCGGTGTCTGTCTCAGAGATGAAATCGTGACCTTCGAGGATTAAGTGATTGCGCAGGGTAGCATAATTTTCGATAATCCCATTATGAACGACCGCAATGCGTTCATGGCAATCAAAATGAGGATGGGCATTAGCATCGCTGGGAATGCCATGGGTGGCCCAGCGGGTATGTCCGATCCCGATATCGGCCCGGGGTTGTTCGCCCAGCGCATTGACCATTTCAGCCAGGCGGCCTTTTTTCTTGGTTACTTGCAGTTTATTGTTCTGGTAAATAGCAATACCGGCGGAATCGTAGCCGCGGTATTCCAGTTTGCTGAGTCCGTCTATTATTACCGGCACGGCTTCACCGTTACCTATATATCCCATTATTCCACACATGATAATTCTCCTATCGTATGAAAATTCAACGCGGATTTATTTTCAAACGTCCGCATTAATCCCTGCCTAACAAAAGAAAGATTCTTTCACTACGTTCAGAATGACACAAAAGTTTTGCCATACTGACCCCTTACCCATAATCTTTGTTAGTCCGGGTCTAATTATTTCCCAGTTTTAAGGTCAATAATTCTTTATTCACTATAACGGTTTTTGTTTCCGGGCATTGCTGTCCGGCTTTGTGACCGTTATTTACGGTTGGTGGCAACCGGGGGGCACCCGCCGAATGTTTCGATAAACCCCCACCTCGTCACCCGGTATATCCCGGGCCTGGCGCTTAATAATATTCAATGTTATCGTCCATTAACCACCTCCCAAAAGTTGGTGCATCTGAGACCGGGCCTGCGTCCTTAATAGTGACCGAAGGGAACATCAGTTGTGCCCGTAGGGTGAAGGGCTATCGCCCTGTAGGCCCTGCTACCGGTTGTAGGGCCTGTAGGCACTGCTATGAATAGGCATTGGGGTCATCCTGAGCGTTTAGCGAAGGATCTTCCCGACTCAGATGCTGAAAGATTTTTCACTAACGTTCAGAATGACACAATGCTGATATTCGTTTATCATGGTGCGCCCCGCGCGTGAGAATTATTATGATCTGTGTTAATCATAATTAATCAGTGTCCATCAGTGTTGAATTCTACCCCTGGGCGGTCATTATGGCTTCTTTGATATTATTTATTACTTCTTCCAGCAAATCGCGATCGGGGCCTTGGGCCATGAGTCTGACCAGGGGTTCGGTGCCGGAAGGTCTTACTACCAGTTTGCCCCATTCTCCCAATCTTGCTTCAGCTTCAGCCATGGCTGCTTTAACCAGTTCATGGGAGAGGATTTTCTCCTTGTTGTCCAGTTTCACATTAACCAGGAGCTGGGGCTGTTGTTCCATCTCGCGGGCCAGATCGGACAGGCTCAGCCCGGTGCGTCTTAGTACTTCCGCCAGTTTCAGTGAAGTCAGGAGTCCGTCACCGGTAGTGGCATGCTCCAGGAATATAATATGTCCGGATTGTTCTCCGCCCAGGATGGCTCCAGTGTCCTTCATTTTTTCCAGTACATAACGGTCGCCTACCGCACAGCTTTCTACCTTGATATTTTCCCGGCGCAGTGCTATATCCAGGCCAATATTACTCATCACCGTAGCCACTACGGAAGCCGGTTTCAACTGCCCGCGCCGGTACATATCCAGGGCGCAAATGAGCATAATATGATCTCCATCCAGTTCGTTGCCGCGTTCATCGACTGCTATGCAGCGGTCGGCATCACCGTCATAAGCGATACCGAGGTCGGCTTTGTTGGACAGCACCGCCTTGCGCAGACTGTCGGTATGAGTGGAGCCGCATTTATCATTGATATTGACTCCGTTAGGATTATTATTTATAGGTATTACTCTGGCTCCCAGGCGCTCCCACATTTTAGGGCCGGCATTGTAAGCCGCTCCATGGGCGCAGTCCAGTACCAGTGTAATATCATTTAGTTCCTTTTTCAGACTGTAGCAACCGGTCAAAAAATCGAGGTAACGGTTTAAAGCCTCTTCTACATCGTATACCCGGCCGATTTCCCTGCCTTCCGGCCGGGAGAGGCTGCCGGTACCGGCCAAAACCAGTTTTTCTATCTCGGCCTCTATTTCATCCGGCAGTTTGTAACCGCTTGGTCCAAAAAACTTTATCCCGTTGTCCTGAACCGGATTATGGGAAGCAGATATTACGATGCCGCAGGAAGCTTCATATTGACCAACCAGATAAGCAATAGCGGGGGTAGGCAATATCCCTACCGTCAAAACATCGGCGCCGGTAGAACATATTCCCGCTACCAGTGCGGCTTCCAGCATGTCACCGGAAATCCTGGTATCTTTGCCCACCATGATGCGGGGGCGGGCTCCGGTATTTTCTTTGGCCAGAACGTAGCTGCCGGCCCGGCCCAGGTTAAAGGCCAGTTCGGGGGTCAATTCACGGTTGGCTATTCCTCTTACTCCGTCAGTTCCAAATAATATTCCCACTTATAATTCCTCCGTTAGATATTATTGTAGTGTCCTGCTCCAATCACTGGCTGGGCAGGAGTCAATGTCATCTACCGGCAATAAGCTGTCCGGCCGGCGATATTTCATTATAATATGTTCCGCGGTTTTCAAGCCGTCGACGGCTGAACTCATAATGCCGCCTGCGTATCCTGCGCCTTCACCACAAGGATACAGCCCTTTTACGCTTACGGAACAAAAGTCGTCTCCTCGTTCAATTCTTAAGGGTGTGGAAGTTCGCGTTTCCACTCCGGTCATAACAGCTCTGCTATCAATAAGGCCTTTCATTTTTCCGCCCCAGTATAGTATACCTCTCTGCATAGCCTGGCACACTTCCCGGGGCAACAGGTTCCATAAATCGGCCGGAGTCACTCCGGGGGTATAGGTAGCTATGGAATCCGCCAGTGTAACTGTGGCTTTATGTTCCAGGAAATCATTCAGCAACTGTGCCGGTGCGCGGTAGCCCCCTCCTCCCAATTCAAAAGCACGGCTTTCCAACTGTTCCTGCAGTTTCACTCCTCCCAGCGGGGTGCTGCCCCAGTCGGCCGGACCTACCGTAGCTACTACAGCACTGTTGGCGGTTCCGCTGTCACGCTTAAAATAGCTCATGCCATTGGTAACTACCTGTTCCTTATGGGAAGAGCCGGCTATTACGTAACCCCCGGGACACATGCAAAAAGTGTACAGTGACCTTTTCGTTGCTTCATCCTGATAGGTCAGCTGGTAATCGGCTGCCCCCAGGCAGGGATGGCCGGCATAGTCACCATACTGTATCTGGTCTATCAGACCCTGCGGGTGTTCCACCCGTACTCCTAAGGCAAACGCTTTAGGAATTATTTTAACATTTCTGGCGTAAAGCCGGTAAAATATATCTCTGGAACTATTCCCCACTGCCAGCACCATTACCGCGGGATTTATTTCCGTCCGGTTATTTATTATTATGCTTTTTAGCTGTGTTTCGTTAACATTTAGGTCTGTTAGCTGACAGTTGAAATAAAACTCACCGCCCCGGTCTATTATTTCCTGCCGGATTTTTTTGACTACCTGCCGGATTACATCTGTACCTACATGAGGCTTTTTTATATACAAAATCTCGCTGTCGGCACCATGTTCCACAAAGGTTTGCAATACAAAATCTATCCGTTCATCTCCGATGCGGGTGGTGAGTTTGCCATCGGAAAAAGTACCGGCTCCACCCTCGCCAAATTGGGTATTGCAGCGTTCATCCAGTATCCCGTGGCGCCAGAATTTTTCCACCAGGGGGACGCGGCGGTCCACATCCAGTCCCTGCTCTATGACAACGGGCCGGTAACCGCAACGGGCCAGTAAAAGGGCACAGAAAAGCCCGGCCGGACCCGAACCTACTATCAGCGGACTGCTGGTAAGGGGTTCCTGGCCTGGGAGCGGTGGAGTATACGCTTTCGGCTGAATCGAGGATATTTCAGGGGATTTAATTAGACCCGGCTTTAAGCGAACCGCATTATCCAGCTTTACATCAACCGTATAGGTAAAGCGCACTTCGCTTTTCCGGGCATCGACCGCCTTTTTAACCTTGGTCAGGTTTAATATGTGTTTGGGGTTTACCCCCAGTTTGCGTGCTGCCGCCCGCAGCAAATCTCCTTCTTCATGCTCCAGGGGCAGCCTTAAGCTTCGAACTCGCAACAGCATTTATGGTACCTCTTTCTCAGGCAGCTTAACAATATCTATGTTAACTGTCACCTGCGCCGGATAAACGTTGGTACCGGGCGGTACCGTTACGTCTACGGCCTGGCTGAAAGATTCTTTTTTATCAGTTAAATCGATTTTGGCTATATCTATCGTGGTCAGTTTGTTCAGTACTTCTTTCGGGCCCAGAACTGATACTGTATCATGGTCAAGTTTGTAACCGGTCATCTGATACCCGTCAGGAACTTTCCCGGTAAACTGAGGTTTGATCGGAAATGTGACCGTTGCCTTCTGTTGTTCAACTACCGAATAAACCGATACTGTCCCCGGTACCAGAACAACGCCCGGAACAGCGTCTCCATTGGCATCACGTGCCACCAGGTCCACTTTGAAAGAAGAGATGTCTTTGACCTGACCCAATTCCAACGGTGCAATAACCCGGGCTACCCGGTTTACCGCACTCTGGTCTCCTTTTATCAAACATTTGGACGGTTCGATGACAACATCCACCAGTTCGAACCCGGAGGGTGGATTCTGACGTATTTCATACTCTACGGAAACCGTGTTCTCTTTTAAGCGTTTTAGCTGCACCCGCACTTTATCAGGTTTGACCGAAGTAAACATAGCTCCGTTTACCGGTTTGACTTTTACCGGCAGGTTATATTCACCCTGGGAAAGCGAAGCCAGGTCAACATAAGCAATTATTTGCCCGCTCTGTTTAAAAGTACCCCACAGGCGCACGGAAACGGTTTGAGGTCCGGATACGGTAAGACCGCTGGGCAGATTGTAATATTGCAGATTAACATCGGTATAATTCTGTTTGGTGCTGATCTGATCCTGGTTAACGACATACAGCCAGAGCAGGACCGCCAGCAATACCGATATGATTTTAAGGCCTGCGGTTCTGGTCGGAGTCTTCGCCATCAGCAGACCACCTCCTTCGGAAAATATCGCCCCATTTTTCCTGAACGACAAATTCTTTCGTCAGCGCATCCTTCAAATTTTGCGCATCTGAACACTTGATTAAGCTTCCTTCCCGGGCGATTGATATATTGCCGGTTTCTTCCGAAACAATTACCGCAACCGCATCCGAAACTTCGGCTATGCCCAGTCCGGCCCGGTGGCGGGTCCCCACTCTTTTGTCCAGATAGGGATTGTCACTTAAAGGTAGAAAACAGGCAGCCTTCGATATGCGGCCTTCTTTTATGATAACCGCCCCATCATGCAAGGGCGTATTGGGGACAAATATATTGATCAGCAGCCCGGCCGAGACCATGGAATCCATTTCTACTCCGCTGTCCATATATTCTGATATGTCGGTTTCACGCGTTAATATGATGAGCGCACCCACTTTAGTCCTGGAAAGAGTACTTATCGCATCGGCTATCTGCTCAATGACGACCTCGTATTCATCTACTTCCCATTCAGTATCATGATTGGGGAAAAAATGCCCGCGCCCCAACTGTTCCAACAGTCGTCTCAATTCAGGCTGGAACACGATGGGCAGGACGATAGCAAAGAGTATCCATAACTTTTCCACCAGCCAGTTTACCATAGTCAGTTTCAGAAAACTGGCTATGGCTGAAAAGGCCAGGAGCAGCACAAGTCCTTTCAGCAGTTGTTCAGCCCGGGTTCCCCTGATGAGTCCCAACAAACGGTAAAAAAGATATGAAACTATAGTTATATCTACCAGGCTGCGAAAAATGTCCCAGGGGCTGGCAAATACCCCGGACAGGAAACTTAAATCCAACTTCTTTCCTCCCGTACTATATGTTATAAAGACTGTAGAGCAGCATCTCAGCGCCGCTGGGCAGGAATAACATAGCCTATTATGTCATCATGAGCGTTAGCGAAGGATGACAAGTCCCCGCAGGAGACCCGCGTCGAATCTCTACCGGTAATGGAATACCGCCAACACCCCTTCCCGTACGGTAATCCGGGCCTGTTCCCCTTCCATTACATTGGAAACGGCGTATGGCTTGGAATTTTCCAGCAAGGCCTCATGCAGAGGATATTCCATTCCAGTTTCAGTTACCCCCACAGCCCGGTCGCTCATGGTTATTACCGAAACCAGATCCCCTTTGCTGCCTTTCAGAATCAGTTCATGGGTCACCAAGTATATTATACAATCTGATCCATAATGTACTATATTTTTTCCCCGCAGAGCCATCTCCATGCCGCTGAAAATATTAGCCATGGTATGATCCAGCCGGTTGCCCAAAGTACCGAGTAATATTATTATATCTGCGCCTGACTCTTCCGCAATTTCGAGGGATAACTGCAAATCGGTAAAATCCTTATGAATCGGGTATTTTTTAAACTTAACCCCGAGTTCAGTCAAATAATTTCTGCTTTTATCGGTAATAGAATCCATATCACCTATTACTACGGAAGGTATAGCCCCAAGCTTACAGGCATAATTGGCTCCCCCGTCAGCGCATATTATCATATCCGCATCTTTTATTATCTCCCGATAGCGTTCCAAATCGCCATAGCAGCCATTGGCAAATATGATGCATTTCATATTAATACCCCGTTTCTACTATAAATATAAATTTATAACCTATTCTAATAAACAAACCATATTATAATATCTTACCCCTGCAAACGCTATAATAAAAAATTCATTAAAATAGTATGGCAAATTGACAAAAAAAAAAGCGTTATTTATAATGCTATTATTGATTTGTAGCAAAGGAGGGAGCATTATGGCTTACGTAATTACTGATGAATGCATTTCCTGTGGGGTATGCGCTGATGAATGTCCGGTTGAAGCTATCCATGAGGGAGAGGACAAGTACGAAATAGACCCCGAGCTCTGTACAGAATGCGGTTCCTGCGCGGATGTATGCCCCGTGGAAGCACCCAAACCAGTTGACGCATAGGGTACATGTTGTGATTAATACACTGAATAAAAAAACCCGTAAGGGTTTTTTTATTCAGACCTTCTATTTTAAACTTACCTGCCTTCAGTCCATTTCGAGTCCCAACCGTGTCATAATTTCAAGCCGGCAATAAACTTCTTATCGCAAGCCAGCAAAATTATTCTGTCTCAATGCTTCATACAGTACTATAGCCACCGAGTTGGCCAGATTAAGTGAACGGCCGATATCCAACATAGGTATTCTGATTTTTTGGGCGGGAAAAGCTTCCAAGATATTATCAGGCAAACCGCGGGTCTCCCGCCCGAATACCAGCACACTATCCGGTTCATACTTAACCTCATGATAACTGCGCTCTGCTTTGGTAGTAGCGAGATAAATCTTGCTGCTTCCACATTCTTTAATTATATCATCAAAACTATCCCATACCTTCAAATCAACCAGAGGCCAGTAATCCAGCCCCGCCCTCTTAAGATAACGGTCTTCAATCGAGAAACCGAGAGGTTTAACCAGATTAAGAGCTGTTTTGGTCAGCGCACAGGTACGGGCAATGTTGCCGGTATTTTGTGGTATTTCCGGTTCTACCAATACTATTTGCATGCTATATCTCCTTTTTAAAATAATTTCATCTGACAAAAGCATTATACAAAAATTTGCAGTCATAACAAATCAAATAGTGACAAAAAATAAAAGAAAACTAGGAAGGAGATATTTAATGAAACCTTTGAAAAAATTAACGGCTTTATTGGTTCTTCTGCTTTTTACCGCAGTATTATGCATAAGTGGCTGTCAGCAGGCAGCTAAAAAGCCAGCCCCTTCCCGCGTACAGACTCCGGCCAAAATAGCGCCCGAGGTTCTAAAATATAAAAAGGAACCCACCATTAGCCTGTACCGGAGCGCCACCGGGGCTAAGGAACAGATCAAACTGGAAGAATACATCAAAGGTGTAGTAGCAGCCGAAATCGGTCCCAAATACCCGATGGAAGCATTGAAAGCTCAGGCTATCGTCACCCGCACCATGACCCTTTCTTTAATTGAATACGAAAAAGGCGTGCGGGGCAAACACGGGACTGACGCCAGTGATAACCACACTGAATTCCAGGCCTATGATAAAAAAGCCATAACCGACAATATTTCCAAAGCCGTCGATGCAACCCGGGGCCAGATATTACTCTTTAACGGTAAGTTTGCCTATGCTCTGTTCAGCTCCGCCGCCGGCCCTAAAACTGCCAGTATTGAAGAAGCTTTTCCCAAACTGGCTGGCAAAGTGGGAAGTTATATAAGGCCGGTATCTACTAATGGCCTTAAGTACGCTCCCGCCAAATATCGCAACTGGACCGTAAAAGTTCCTAAATCAGAAATTAAAAGGATCATGGGCAGCAAAGCCGGTTCTCTGAATGACATCAAAATAAGTAAAAAAGGACCATCCGGCCGGGCCCTGACTATCACTGCCGGCTCAGCCTCGATAGCAGGAGTTGACCTGCGCCAGAAGATAGGTTTTGACCGTCTGTACTCCACCCTGTTAACCAGCGTAAAACCGGAAGGCAATTATATTGTATTCAAGGGCAAAGGCTGGGGTCACGGTGCCGGTATGGAACAATGGGGAGCGTACGCTATGGCCAAAGAAGGTAAAAATGCCAAACAAATAGTCACCCACTACTTCCCGGGCACTACCTGGAAGAAACTGTATAAATAGTTCGATACTGATTTTTTATAAAACGAGGCCGGTTCACCGGTCGCTATAGAAACTTTGCAGCGGGGAATTGATTCCTCGCTTTATTTTTACGGATTGGGGTCTTCTTAAGGTATTTCAAAGTTTAAAAGATTCAGTGTCATTCATAATATTCAGCGTCTTCAGCGTCAAAATTTTAATTGACCTTCTGGGTCGGACCCTTTTCATGGGTAGCGGCAATGTATATGCCGGTTAGAATGAAAATTCCTCCTATGATCTGGTACCAGGCCAGGGCTTCGCGGAAGATAATATAAGCCAGGATGCTGGCACCGACCGATTCACCCAAAACGGATACCGAGACCAGGGGAGCTTTAACATATTTCAATGCCCAGTTCAGTATGGCATGTCCGGCTAATCCGGGTGCCAGCGCCTGCAGCAGGAACCATAACCAATCCAAGCGGGAAAATCCGAAAAATGAGAGATTAAATATTTTACAGCCGATAAAAAGAACTACCGCCGCCGTTCCGGTATTGAGAAAAGTATAAGTCCAGATATCTACTCCGTCTCTGACCTTGCGTCCAATCAAAAAATACAGGGCCACAAACAGGCCGCTCAAGAGTGCCAGCATATCTCCCAGGATCTTGCCTGAAGCCAGATCTCCATTTACTATCATTATACTGCCGGCCAGAGCAATTAAGATGCCGGTCGTTACTATGCGGTTAACCTTTTCTTTTAACAACAGGGCGGAAAGGATAAGTACGAATATTACCTGCAAATTAGTAAAAAGAACGGAACTGGATATACTGGTATAATTCAGCGAACTGATCCAGAACCCCAGATGCAGAGCTAAAAAGAAACCGGCCCCTACCGTATAATACAATTCCCGCTGAGAAAGCTTTTTAAGGTTGGCGGTTAACTGCCCTTGCCCGACCGCACCTGCTATGCCGGCCGTAAAAAGCACGCGATAGAATGAAATAATCAAGGCCGGAGCAGTACAACATCTGACCAATATAGAAGATGTGGACATGCAAAGAATGGAGAAGAAAATGGCAATATAAATATGGGCAGGCCTCACGCACCTACCCCCAGATAGGATTGTATAACCTGCTGATTGTTCTTAACTTCGTCCGGGGAACCTTCCGCTATTTTACGGCCATAATTCAATACCGCAATTTTATCGCAAATATTCATTACCAGGTTCATATCATGTTCAACCAGAAGTATGGTAAGACTCATTTCTTCACGAATTTTTCGAATTAAAACCATCAGTTCTTCTTTTTCCGCCGGGGTCATTCCCGCTGCCGGTTCATCCAGCAAAAGCAGGGCGGGCTTCAAGGCCAGGGCCCGGGCTATTTCCAGGCGCCGCTGTTCGCCATAGGCCAGGCTGGCGGCGTATTCGTCTTTTTTATCTTCTAATCCCATCATTTGTAAAAGTTCATGGGCGTTTTCGGCCATCCAGTGTTCTTCCCGGCGTGACCGCGGCAGCCCCAACATATTTTGTATAAAACCGGTCCTGGTCACGGCATAGCTGCCAACTTTTACATTATCTATAACCGATAGCTTATCAAACAGGCGGATATTCTGAAAGGTCCGTCCTATACCTAACCGCGCTATATTATAAGGCGGCATCTGGTTCAGCCGCTGCCCCTTAAATAACAGTTCACCCGCAGTCGGAACATACATACCGGTAACCAGGTTAAAAAGGGTAGTTTTACCGGCTCCATTAGGGCCTATGATGCCGAAAATCTGTTTCTCCCCGACCTGCAGATCCACATCGTGTAAAGCCCTCAAGCCTCCGAATTCCTGGGTTATTTTTTTCATGGTTAAGATTGACATGATTTCACCTCTTTGCGGCCCAGACGTTTTTTAATATCATAAACGCGCACATCACCCAACAGCCCATTGGGCCTGAATATCATAAGTATGACCAGGAGTGCCCCATAGAAAAGCAAGCGGTAATCTGCCACCACCCGCAGTAATTCCGGGGCCAGAGTTAGAATAACGGTACCAATGGCGGTACCGGGTATACTCCCCATGCCGCCCAGCACTACCATATTTAAAATCTCAATGGATTTCATGAACCCAAAATCCTGCGGATTAATATAGCTCATATAATGGGCATAGAGTCCTCCGCCCAATCCCCCCAGGAATGCGCCCAGGGTAAAGGCCAGCACTTTAAGTCTGGTCGTATTAATGCCGGCTGATTCAGCCGCTATTTCATCCTCCCGAATAGCGTAAAGAGCTCGGCCGGTGCGGGAATTAAGCAGCCGGGCATTCAGGAAGATGACTACTATAACTAGAATCCAAACCGTAGAAAAGGTAGTGCTGGCGGGAATGCCGGAAAAGCCCACCGCCTTGCCACCCGGTTCGAAATTCAAGAAAAAGACCCGTATTATTTCGGCAAATCCTATCGTAACCATAGCCAGGTAATCGCCTTCCAGACGCAGGGTAGGTATACCAATGATGAATCCAAACAGAGCCGCCATAGAGGCGCCGCCCAGTAATGCGATCCAGAAAGGAACACCCAAATGCACCGACATAATGGCGGCGGTATAGGCGCCAATGCTCATAAACCCGGCATGTCCCATTGACAACTGTCCGGTTACCCCGGTAGTCAGATTGAGTCCCAGGGCAAGTATTAAGTTGATCCCAATCAGTACCAGTATACGCAAATAATATGCATCGATGTACTGTGTTAAAAAAGCATCCAATGAAGTTCACCTACACCTTTTTAGATATTTTCTTGCCCATGATACCCTGGGGACGAACAATTAAAACCAGGATAAGCACCGCAAATGCTATAGCATCTTTATAAGATGAAGAGAGATAAGCTACCCCCAATATTTCCATAACCCCCAGGCTGAGACCGCCCACCATGGCTCCCGGGACCGAACCGATACCGCCCAGTACGGCGGCGGCAAAAGCTTTAAGTCCGGCCATGGTGCCCATATAGGGCCATACCGCATTGTAATAGAGTCCGACCATTACTCCACCGGCTGCGGCCAGGGCAGAACCGATAGCAAAAGTAAAAGATATAATACGGTTTACATTTATACCCATCAGGTAGGAAGCATCCAGATCTTCGGAACAGGCCCGCATGGCCTTGCCGATACGGGTTTTTTGAATCATGAGCTGTAGGCCCAACATTAAGAGAGCGGAAACCACTAATATAATAATCTGCAGGCTGGATACATCCACCGAACCAAGGTGATAAGTATGGCGGGTAATTATTTCCGGATAACGGGTGGTATTAGTTCCTCTTAAAAGGGCCATCAAAGTGGAGAGGAATATGGATACTCCGATAGCGCTGATAAGGGCGGACAGGCGGGAGGACTTGCCCCGCAGCGGACGATAGGCGACTTTTTCCACTACGATTCCTAATAACATGCAAAACAACATGGCTCCCAGCAGGGCTATAAATATATTGACTCCGGCTGCGGTTACCAGGTATAGACCTACAAATGCCCCAAACATATAGATTTCCCCGTGGGCAAAATTAATCAGCTGAATTATTCCATAAACCATGGTATAGCCAAGAGCTATGAGGGCATAGGTGCTCCCCAGAGTCAGCCCGTTAATAAGTTGTGCCCAGAACATTAAGTTTCCTCCCTTTATTGTCCAGCCATATGAAAGTTCTGCATAATGAAAAGTCCAACTTGGCATTCTGAGCGTCAGCAAAGAATCTTTCCATCTCTGAGTTGGGAAGATCCTTCGGCTTTGCCTCAGGATGACAATTACAAAACTCTCCTATGCAAATTCATACAATACTCGATTTAATTATACATAGTTTAACATAGAATAGAATGCCATAAATAGTTCAGCGCTTCAATACCCTGCCCGGAATTATCCTGTCCAGCAGTATAAAAGCGCTGATGAATATGGATTTATCTGCTGCTAAACTACGTATAATCCTATACAGCAGCCCGACCAAAAGCCGGGCTGCTGTTACTATTTACCTGCTAATACACTATTGTGTGTTGACCGGAAGTTTTTGTACCAGTGAGAATTTGCCGTCTTTGATCGTAGTTAAGCAAACCGGACTCTTAATCGGCTCACGGTCGGCTCTGAAGGTGGTATTACCGGAAACACCGGGATAATCCTTCAATTTGGCCAGCTCATTCTTAAAAACGGAAGGATCGGTGCTCTTGGCATCAGTCATGGCTTTGGCCAGAATCATAACGGCATCATAATACTGGGCGGAGAACATATCCGGGTCTTCTTTATACTTGGCCCGGTAGGCTTTTAAGAATTTGTCGGTCTGGGGGCTGGGTTGGTCGGTGGAAAAGCCGCAGTAGAATATAACTTTTTCCTGTACCGCACTGCCGCCCAATTTAGCCAGATCCTGTCCATAAAGACCATCGCCGCCAATCAGATGAATATCCAGATTCTGCTTCGCCGCTTCATTCATGAGCAGTGCTGCTTCGGTATAGTAGCCGGTGAATACCAGCACATCCGCCTTGGCTTGTTTTAATTTGGTTATTTGAGCCGTGAAGTCGGTTTCTCCATCATTAATGCTCTCTTCCAGTACGATTTTGCCGCCTTTATCTTCGAGAGCCTTTTTAAAGACCGGAGTTAAAGCCGTACTGTAACCATTATTAAGAGAAGTGATAATAGCGATATTTTTCCAGTTCTTTTGATTTATCATCCAATCTGCCACGACCGGTGTTGCAAAAATGTCCAGCAGAGTGTTGCGGAATACATAGTCACCTATTTCCACTACCTCGGCACCGGTAGCACCGGCGGAGAATATTACTACCTAGCGGGATTGAGCTATTCTGGCCGCTACTTTGGTAAGCCCTGTACAGGGATCGCCCACCATGGCTACTACATTGTCACGGGTAATATACTTGGTGGCAATATTGGCAATTTCACTGCTTTCACCCTTGTTATCTTCATATATGCCCTCTACTTGTTTGCCCATAATACCACCATTGGCATTCAACTCTTCGATGGCCATTTTCATGCCCTTTTCCCCGGGCAGTCCATAGTTGGCCACTGAACCGGTTTTCGCTCCTAAAAATCCCAGCTTAATAACATCCTTGCTGCCGCTGGTTGAGCCGCCTCCGCAGCCTGCCACCAGTGTAGTCAGCATAACCAAGCACAATAACAGTGCCACTTTTGCTCTGGCTTTCATTTTCAAATACCTTCCCCTCCCTATATATAACCACAGTATTTATTTGAAAGAAGTGGGCAGCACCTCCAGTTATAAAAAAGTATATCAGATAATATATTCCCCCCAACAAAAAAAATCCCTTTTTTTTAAAAGGGATACTTTTTGATCAGAATTGATCGGAATATATCAGTTCGAAACGGTCCTGGTCCAGGCTCTGGATGGCGACCAGCCGAACCGGTTTTTCTTCGTAGGCCCTGATGACATCAAATATTTCGTCTATTCCTACCGTAATTTTTTCGATATTTAATCAACTCCTGTTCCAACCTGTCATTCTGACATCAGCGAAGAATCTTTAAGATCCGTCGGCTTGCCCTCAGGATGGCAAATTAGGCTTGGCCTCAGAAAGACAATTTAGACCATCTTACGGATTTAAAAAAGGCTGCAAAGGTATATCACTATAATTTTCAGCCTCCAAAAATAGTTTGACCTGTTCATGACTGCGATATTCGTTCAGCAAACGCTGCAGCAGGAGGTCAAAGCTGCTCTGCCCACGGTTTGACATGCTTTGCACCAGCCCTTCTTTTTCGGCCCATACAGCGGCAGCGGTAATACCCGTCATTGTGATGGAGTATATCAATTGCTGGGTGGCCCCCAGTATATCGGTACAGATGTAGAAACGACAGATTAGTGAACGCACCGGGTATATACTGCAGATACCTTCTTGCAGGAAAGCACAGGGCAGTTGCATCTGCAGGATGCCCGCTTCAGCTTTATCCACTTGCATATATCTTTCGATCAGGCTGCGGTAATCAGTCTTTAAATACTCTGCCATTTTCCTGACCGCGATCAGATCAGGCATAACATAAGCGGTATTGCAGCAGTTTATCTGGCATCCGCGGCAGACGGAATAGTTGTCCGGGGCGTATTGTTTATATATACTGGCATCATCGCACAAAGGCTGCCAAGCATCGAGCAAATCCTGCAGAGTAGCCGGGCCATTGGTGCGGACTCCTACCGCCGGTTTGCCATCTTCCCTATCTTGATACAACTCAACCGGTATTATTCCCATATAATATCCTCTCTGTCACCCATGCCGGGTTGCTTGCCCGCATAGCACAATTTTACCTGTTATCTTTAATGGCCTTGCGGGCCAGTTCATCACAGCGTTCATTCCATTCCTGGCCGGCGTGTCCCTTGACCTTTTGCAGGGTCAAATGGTTTTTTTCACATTGTTCTACTAATTCGCGCCATAATTCCTGGTTAGCCACCGGCTCTTTCTTGCTGTTCTTCCACCCGTTCCGCTGCCAGTTTTTTATCCAGTTTTGTTGAAATGCATTAACCACATAGGCACTGTCACTATATACCGTTACTTTCCAACCGGTTACCTTCAAAGCTTTTAAAGCTTGCAGCACTGCGGTAATTTCCATGCGCTGATTGGTGGTAAGCGGTTCATAACCGCTCAGTTCCTTCTTATTATCACCATAAAAGAGAACTGCTCCCCACCCGCCTGGTCCGGGGTTACCCGAACAGGCTCCATCCGTATAGATTACTATTTCCCGGCTATTACAGTCTTTGTCCATTTTTCGTTTCTCTCCTATTCATGTCGGGGATGGGCCTGTACCTGTTTAACCGCCTCAGACATAATTATTAAAAGTTCAACTTTAAAACTTGCGTCAAGGGACTGGGTTTTAGCGAAAAGCGCACCTTTTTCGCTGACTACGTAATGAGGTTTCATATGGTTTAAGGTATAAGCCGCAATGTCGGCCCGGCACTTTTCACAGCGGCACATGGCGGGAAACCGGTCTAAGACCTCATCCAACTGCTGCCATACGATATGCTCCAGCACATTTTTCACTACCATTTATCTGTCCTCAATTATATTTAACAGCTCTGTGACACTGCGCACATGATAATCACATTCAGGAAGTGGGGAGGTCGCATGCGGTGCAAGCCAAACAGCCTTCATGCCGGCCCTTTTCGCTCCCATCACATCGGTAATAGGATCATCCCCGATATGGGCTGCCTGTTGCGGGATACACCCAATATTGGTAAGAGCATGCTGGAAAATGTGAATATTGGGCTTGGCCCATCCTACTTCATCTGAGAATACCAGGAAATTGAAGTAACCCAGAATGCCGTCCTTTTCCATAAACTCCCTGAGAATAACTCCGGGTGTCCCGCCCGTATTGCATATAACCGCCAGTCGGCAGGAAGATGCCAGGACCGGGAGGACTTCTCTAACCCCCTCCCGGACAATCGGTGGATTGTCCTCCAGGGCACGGGTATAGGTATCATAGACCGCCTGCCGCAGCTCAGGAGAAGCCTTGATCTTCAGATTTTCCAGGATATAGTCAACATGGCCGGAAGGAGTTATGTCATATTCCTCCACCCGCTGGCAGTGATCGGCATAAGTCCAGCATTCTTCTAAAACCCGGTGCAGTTCCTCCGATGCCACGCTGGTACCGGTCTGTTTAAAAAGATGGGTAAACTTTAGAGCCCTCTGTCGGGATGAGCTGCCTTTGATGGGCAGCTCATATAAAGTATTCCAGAAATCAAACGTTACGGCGGAAATCAATAATTTCACATCCTAAATTACCATTATTTAGTATAATACGGCTTTTCAGAGTAAATTCCTTCCGGCCGAATAAATGAATTCAACACTGAAGGACACTGATTAACTATGATTGACACAGACTATTTTTAATAACCGTACAAAAGAATAAAATTTAAGCGTTAATCATAATATTCAGCATCCAATTGTCTCATTAACCGTCATGGCTGCATGCCACAGCCACCCATGAAATGAGTATAAGAGATAAGTCATGCCGGGTTGGGGTATTTGTTCTCCTCTTATGCTCTGCGTGGTTGTCATTATTTGGATCTGTGTTAATCATAATTAATCTGTGTCCTTCTGGGTTGAATTCCGTTTTAAATATTCCAAATCATAAAGCAAAATCCCCTGAGTAGGGGATTTTAGGCTTCCTTGACTTTGTTGGTCGTACTTTCAGCCTGTTTGGCGTAGGATTTTACATCCCCGTCGAGCAAAGCCTGGTTGTCTTTCTGACGTTCCTTGTTTACAGTGCGAGCCCAGTCTTTCCCGTGAGAATTATCCGTACAATAAAAACCCGAACCCTTAAAGACAATTCCTACATTTTTACTGATCAACCGTTCCACCGGCGATCCGCAGGTGGGACACACCGTCAGGGCCGGTTCGGTAATACGCTGCGTTTTTTCAAATCTACCGCATTTTTCACATTTGTAATCGTAAACTGGCATAAACTATTTCACCTCTTCTGTTTTATACCTTTTCTTTTTATAATTTTTTGAGAAATTTGTCAACTAAAGACACCTTATATTTTAAGCCGTGAAAAGGCTTAAATAAATAATTAGGGACATAATTCCATTCCATATCCCATGAGCCAGGGCCGATACAAAAATACTGCCGCTTTTTTCATATATATAACATAATAGTGCTCCGCCTATGGCCAGCGGGATGGTCCTCCACAAATCCCAGTGAGCGATGCCGAATATTGCACCGGCCGTCACCGCACCCCAAAATGGTCCCAGCAGACTTCTAAACACAGGATACATCATGCCCCGGTAAAACAATTCCTCCGCCAGGGGAGCAAAAACGGCTCCTATCAGAAAAATAATCATGAACTGCCCCGGACCGGTCACGGAACGCAGTATGGCTTCATAAGGCTGCGGGCTAAGATCGGGCTGGAACTGGCTGACTATATAGCCCATCAAGGTGATAAATACCAGCAGAAAAATACCGCCTAAAAATCCATAGCGGCAATAATCCCGCCAGGACCCGTGCCGGATGCCCAGATCCCTCCAATTAACATGATGCAACCATACGGTTAGAATAAGCACCGAAAACACAATGGCCAGAAATTGTACGCCAAAAGAAAAAACAAAAAAATTCTGTTGGCTGCCTGCTATGGAGGTATGTGTGATCAGAAAATCAAACCAAGCTTCTCCCTGCAGACTGAAAAGTATTCCCGCCAGGAATATGGCCACATAGGCCACAATGATCTCCCAGATACCCCAGCGTGGTTTATTTATTATTCCATCCACAGCTTCACCTTCCTATAGTTTAATATTATACACCTGAGCATAGGAGTATGAATACAGTCAGAATATCAAAGAAGAGAACAAATTAACTGCTCATAGCCATGCCACAACCACTTGAGAGTTTTGCATAATTCC
>DHSK01000057.1:0-16098 GCA_002408445.1 Syntrophomonas sp. UBA5288 | reverse complement strand
GCAAAGTTACTGCTTAATCATAGGAAAAAGTTAATTATGCAAAACTCTCACTTATGAAAATGAGTATAAGAGATAGGTTATGCCGGAGTGGGGTCTTCTTCAGGTGTTTCGAATTTTAAAAAATTCAGTCATTCATAATATTCAGCGCCTTCAGCGTCCAATTTTCATATTACTTGTAATAAAGAAGTGAATAGTACCGCAAAATAATACTGAGGCAAATAAAAAACGGAGGGGATACGAATGGTTCCGCTGGTATTTATACTGATTGTAAGTCTGATTCTTATTCTATTGGTCTACTGGGTATTAAGCACCATGCGTCTGGATGAAACCAAAGACGAAGACGCAGGCACCTTTTTCTTTGAGAGTGCCCCGGAGCTGTTTACTTACGGTTATATGCCGGCGGTTCTTCCTTATATACCTTTTGAACCTGACCGGCTAAAGCTTATTCGGGGTAATGCCAATCACTTAATAGCGTACTGGATGGTAGGAGCCGGGCAACAAGCAGAGTTTACGAAAAACGGCAGTATGGACGGTAAACTGGTTTTACGGATTTATCAAACCAGTTTCGGAATCATTTTTGATGATGTATGGGTCGATACTTTAAAAGGAAGTCATTATTTCGAATCAAAACCGGAAACGGCTTATTATGCTGTCCTGGGTGTCAAAAAAGATGATACCTTTTTCCCCTGGCTTTACTCCAATACTTTACTCACCTCAACTTATTTACCCGGATCCAAAAACTAATCCAGATCCCCCGTGTTGATTATTTTCACCTTGACCTGCACCTTAATATCGGCTTTATCAATAAAATCCTTATCAATCACCGGGGTTAACTCTTGGCGCCAATGAGCCAGTGCATATTTACTGATATCAATACAGTCGATCTGATAATCATTTTGCATTTTTTCTATAAAGGCTTCCGCTTCTTGCCTTATATCTGTTGCTATCTGGTTTTCAATCTCGGTTAAAGCCTGTGGGTCTGCGAGCAAAGGTTGGTTAGTAAATCTCTCCACCAAAGGACCTTGCAGTAGTATTTTAATATTAAAGGTAAATTGGTCGCCCTGACGTGTTACCTCCACTTTTCTGCTGTTTTTAGCAAAAATAGTTCCCACATCTGCCACATTGCCTTCACGCTCAAGAACATATTTTATATAACCGTGCGCCTCTATTCCTCTTAATAGTACAAGGCTGCGGGTTTCATGCTCGTCTATAATATCAATTAAGCGATCCCTTTTAAAAATAGCTGTCCCGGCATGGATGATATTCTTCCCATCGGTTTGAAGAGCAGGCATTACCGGATTTCTTCCCGGCGTAAAGATGCACCGGGCCAGTTCATGCAGAGTAGTGCTGACCATAAAATTATTCTTCTTGGCATTATGTAAAAGATCTATTAAAAGATATCCTACATCCTGATAATTTTCCGATCGGGTTTTTATAATCTCGTCACCCCGTCCGGTTGCTACTGCCAGCATTAAGGCATTGGAAATGGCAGGAGATCTGTATAGAATATCAGTAGTTGAACGGAGCCCCAGGCCCGCCACTTCCTTTGAAAAAACGTTAACCTGTATCATTCCCACCACATAGGGCCGGGGTGATTGGAAATGCCGGTTGCTGCGTATTTCACCTATGGTTTGGCCCGAAATCGCTTCAATCCGGTACTTTTTAGGAGCGTCAGGGATCAGATTAGGATTCAGGGTAGTGATTAGATACCTGCGCAGGGTTGATTGCCCTCCCGTATGGTCGATGTCATAGGAAGCAGCGGTGGGTATGGTCATATCTTCAATATCATTTGCATCCCAGCATCCTCCCATGACCAAACAAAGGCACAGCAAGGCTGACAAACCAACTCTTTTAAGCATTGACATCCCCCCCTTTGCGAACCATCGCGGCCAGATGGTACAGGACCGGATAAACCAGCGCAATTATAAGAAAGGCATAGCCGGCATAGCTTGACCATTGCAAGGCCTGTATGGTATTACGCGGAAATTCAGCAATTATCCCGGTAATTAGCATTACTACCAATACTATTTTGGGATAATGCTTGTTAACATCCAGACCCAGAAAACCCGTGCAATTAAAAGATGTGGCCATGGTAAAATTCATTAAGGGTCTGGCCCCAAATCCCAGCCAGAAGGCCAGAAAAAGGAATTCCAACCGGTGTATGAGCGGAAAATCGACCACTTTTAACAGCCCCAACGTAGGGAATAGAACTTGCTGCATCAGACTGGCTCCATAAACCACTAAACATATCATTGTAGCAATCAGATATAGTATTAGAGCTATTCCAAGGGCGGTTAGACCCGCTTTTATTACTTTATCCTTTCGGGTTATCATCGGATAAACCACAAATAATATCTCCACCCCGGCAAAGGCCCAGCTGGTACTTAAGCTGCTTTTTAAAATGGCTG
Source organism: Syntrophomonas sp. UBA5288 (assembly GCA_002408445.1). GTDB lineage: Bacteria > Bacillota > Syntrophomonadia > Syntrophomonadales > Syntrophomonadaceae > UBA4851. The sequence continues at coordinate 13,690 of DHSK01000057.1, read as the reverse complement.
TAATCCCGCTATCCCCTATCGGCAGCAAATATGTAAATTCGGCTAATCTAAGAGAAGTAAAGGTCAACAACAAAAGCAGCAGAAAGATATAAAATATTAATTCGTTGATCCTGCCCACTACTTTCGCTCCTTTGGCTGCTGCATAAGCGATACCCAATGACAGCAACACAACAATTACATATTGAGGGGTCCGGGGCAGCATATATATGACCGTTATCTCAGCAAATACCCGAACTACTACCGCGGAAAAGAATAGTCCATAAGCCATAAAAAGAAGGACCAGAAAGCCGCCCAGGTATCGGCCGAAAAGTTCGATAGACATATCTATAAAACCCTGGTCCGGAAATTGGCGGCAAAGTCTTTCAATCATAAACAGTGACAGAAGCGGTACCAGAGCACCAATCAAGACCGCTATCCAGGCATCCGGTCCGGCCTCCTTACTGGCCACCCGGGGCAGAGTTAAAATACCGGTGGCAATCATAGTCCCCAGTAAAAAAAATACTAACTGTTTGCTGGTCATTTGAAAGCGGGAACTATTCATTGGGCCCCACCTCGCTGCCCGTCTCCCTGCCGTTTCTGGTCTTGATGAGGAATAGATGCCGGTCTGTTCTTAAACTTCCATAAAAAGATCCGTATGATACTGTCATGCAGGTCACTGAACCTGAAGGGGGCAAAAGGCGCAAAATAAGGAACCCCCGCACTGGTCAAACCGCTGAGGTGAGCAATAATCAAAAGCCAGCCCAGGGAAAATCCAAACAATCCAAAGGTGGCTGATAAGATTAATAAAGGTATGTTGATAATTCTGGCCGCCATGGCCATACCGTAGTTTGGTATACAAAAAGTGGCAATAGTGGCAATAGCAATGATAATTATTACTTCCGGGCTGGCCAGTTTAGCGGTGATAGCAGCCTGGCCCAGAATAATACCTGAGACCACTCCGATGGTCTGCCCCAGCGGGTTGGGAAGTCTCAGGCCGGCTTCAATAATAAACTGAATTATAGTGAGCTGGATAATGGTCTCAAATACTACCGGGTACGGTACCATGGCCCGGGCCCGGGCCATTGAAATCAGCAAATCAAGCGGTATCAGCTCAGGCTGAAAGCTCAATAAAGCGATATAGAGGGAAGGTAATGATACAGCCAGGAAAAAAGCCAGCAAACGAAACGGCCGCCAGAACGAACCCACCATGGCTTTTTCATAATAATCTTCCGCGGTCTGAAACATTTCTATAAACAAAGCCGGATAGATCAACACCAGAGGTGACTGGTCAGATATCACCACCACCCTGCCTTCCGCCAGATCAGCGGCTGCTATGTCGGTGCGCTCCACCACTCGGCTCAAGGGGAATACGGTATAAGGGTTGTCTTCAATCAGTTGATTAATATAACCGGCCGACAGATCGACATCAATATTTATCTCATCTATGCGCTTTTTCATCTCCGCTACTATAGCGGGATCGGCGACATCTTCTATATAAAGAACAGCTACATCGGTTCTGCTTCTCTGGCCTACGGTAGTTCGATATACTACGAGGTTGGGGTCTCGAATTTTGCGGCGGATGAGAGCGACATTAACTACCAGATTCTCCACAAAGCCTTCGCGCGGGCCACTAATGCTTTTGTCCACTATAGGTTCCTGAACTGACCTCATCTCTCCGCCGCGAATGTCTATAACCAGGGCTTCAGCCATATGATCAAATAATAAAATCACAAAACCGTCAAAAAGCGCGTGCAAGACATCATCCGTATGGTATGCTTTGGTAATCTGTCCGGTTGCTACTGCGGTCTGCAGAATGGTATTGATCAGGTAATCAGATTGGTTTTCATTATCTGCCCCAAGGCCATGCATCATTAAGGGGTATAATACATCCCGGTTAAATTCGGTTGAATCAATTACCCCCTCTATATATAAGGCCGCAGCGGGAATAGGAGGATTCCCTTTAACCTTAAAAAGGCGCTGGATAACATCGCCGTTTTTATCCAGCCAAGGCCGGAGGACTTCCAGGGCTTCATCAAGCTTGGGGGGTAGCGCCCCGGTAGGAAGGGATGTAACCGCATCCCTTTTATTTGTATCTGAAACGGGCTTCTTCAAGCGGGCATTCCGAGGTAATTTTCTCAATGCCAGTCTCCTTGCCTTTTTTGTTTTAGAATGCCCGGCAAGGAAACCAGCTATACATTCCCGTCTCCCAACGAATCCACGAACTGCCGTGCGGTCCGCCCGGAAGGACCATGATGGGAACGTTCCCAGGCCAAAGCGCTGCGTCTTACCAACTCGGGGTCAAGGGTCAAACCTCGTTCCTCAATCAGTTTTTCCACTATCTCCAAATACAGTTGTTGGGTCGGAGAAGGAAAAGTTATAGTTAAGCCGAAACGGTCAGATAATGAAAGTTTTTCCTGCATGGTATCCCAGGTATGAATCTCATCATCCAACGGAGCATTACGGTCTGAATGATATTCCCGTACCAGATGGCGGCGGTTGCTGGTGGCATATATAAGTATATTGTCAGGACGAGCCGTAAGGCTCCCTTCCAGGGCTGCCTTTAATCCTTTATAACGGGTCTCGTAATCTTCAAAGGATAAATCATCAACAAAGATTATATATTTTTGGGCATGCCCTCGTAACAGGGCTATAACCTCCGGCAAACTCTCCAGGTCTTCACAGGTCAGTTCCACCAATCTCAAGCCCTGTTCCCCATATTCGTTCAACAGAGCCTTAACCATGGTAGACTTGCCCGTCCCCCGGCTGCCATAAAGCAATACATTATTAGCCGGATAGCCCTTTAAGAATTGTTCCGTATTAATGCAAATCTGCTGTTTCTGGGAATTGTAGCCTATCAGGTCATTTAAGCCAACCGGGTCGGGGCAGGATATACCCACCAATCCTACCGGGTTACCTTCCCAGCGTAAAGCACGGTAGCGCGAAACCAGGCCTGAACCATTGCTATGATAATGCCGGTATAAGCTCTCGATTTCCTCACCCCAGGCGGTCGAAACGACGAGCCTGGCCGCAAAACTATCCGGCTTTAATGTTGGTACCGGCCCATCACATATTTCGGCCAGTCTTTCCTTGCCCGAATCGATCATTTCGTCAATCCCGGCAAAATCCAAATGATATAACTTTTGCAGAATTTCCAGATCATTACGAACCGTTTTCAGCAAAACCGGCTTAATATTTGTGTATTCTTTTACTTCCGCCTCCCGGCTGAATGCATTTTCATCGTGCAAGACCAGATTCAGCAAATGTTCCTTAAACGACCGGCCCCCGGCAGATAAAGCGAAAATAAGCCGGTGCGAGGCATCCACTGCCTCCAGCAAATTAAATTCTTCTTCCCCCACTATATCCAATAATCCCACAAGATCCCTGATAACCGGATCTGCCAATAACCCCCGATAGATCGAAAGCCTGGCAAACAGCATTCTTTCCTTTCGCATCATAAACCACTCCCTTGATAACCTCTGCATTCCACTAGTACGTAATCAGAAAAACCAACACTAAAAACGAATGGGTAAAGAACAAAAGTGCACTGATCCTTTCCAGACGCCAGCTAAAAATCTCTTTTAGAGCTATTGCGCCTTTAAAAAATCTGGATAAATTCCGGCCCATATATACCATATGAAAGATTTCCAGCCCCACCGCCAGACCGGTTATAAACTGCATAGCCAGGTTGTCTATTACCAGCATGGTAAAACCGAAATACAAGATTTCAATAAAAAGGGAAACATACAGCAACATCCACAAACTGCGGCGGCTGGCCATGCCACGGACAATGACCCAGCCTCCCAGTGCCTTTAGTATATCCATTTCAAATTCCTGCGGATTGCCTTTTATTATCCTGGAGAAATATAGCGAGTAAGTAAAAAAGATTATGCCGGCCATTATTCCCAGGCTTATACTCATTCATGCCACAACCTTTCCTGTGATTCCTAAACAATATAGCATATTGGGACTACTATGAAAAATCCAATTTGATAATAAAAGGACTCGCTCTGCGAATCTGAATTACCTTGCCATTAAAAAAGCCGCCTGCTTTAACCGCAGACGGCCCCGACTGTCAAAAAGTTCATACCCCAGAGCAGAGCATTAAGGGAAGACCGTGATTGAGGCGTACATAAGTACGTCGATTGAACGGGCTTCCCTTAATAACGCAGCTATTGGGCTTTTTTGACGCTCTGAGCCGGTCTATGCATTTAACTATCTAATTCCTGGGCATCAATGGCCTCCAGGACCTTTCTTATCTTTTCCACCATAAATTCGCGGTCTTCATGGCGGTGGACATAATCCAAGCTGTCCACTTTAATAGCAAGCAAGTGATGTAAATCGAATTCGCGGTAATTTTGCTCGTAAAAGCGGTTCAGATTATCCCAATATTGCCGCTCTACATCGATTTCATCTTCCCGCCCGCGCTTGTGAATACGTCTGATCGCCTCGTCCGTATCCACCTGCAGGTATATTAGCAAGCGAGGCGGAATTACATGTTCCAGCATGGTATCGAGCAGATTTTTATAGACCGCATATTCCTCCGGCTTAAAATAGCCATATTCCAAATACATACGGGCAAATATCCGGTCCGAGTAGATGGAGCGGTCCATTACCGCATTCCCCACCTTCATGGCCTGGCGGTACTGTTTGAAACGATTGGTCAAAAAGTTGGTCTGCATGGGAAAGGCCCATTTGGCCCGGTCATGAAAGAACTTGTTTAACAAGCGGTTCTCGTCTTCAAACATCTCACTAAACGGCTTTAGGTTAAACTCTTCCGATATTATTTTAACCAGGCTGGATTTGCCCACCCCGGTAACCCCGTCTACCACAATCTGTACTCCGGCAGCATTTTGCACTGCGGTATTCTCCTTTCGGAAAATTTCCTGCTAATTAAATTCTAGCAAAAAGTGCGAAATCCTACTAATTTTATCATAATAAAAAATGTAATTGTAAATCAGACTATATCAATCTGATACTGCTCCAGCCACCAGTTTACTTGCAACAAATAGGCCATATACTGGGTATCTCCCATCAACTGACCAAACCAGGGCCGGCTGAAATAGTTTGTGTTGGAATCCAGGTATGAACGCAGCAGAGGCACATTTATAAGTGACAGCAGCGGCGAAGAAGGGTCTTTTAATACTTTTGACAACTTTATTCTTATCGTTTCCGCATAAGCAGGATTGTGGGTCCGGGGGTACGGATTTTTTGGTCTCAGGAGCAGATCATCGGGCAGGATTCCTTTTAATGCACGCCTTAAGATACCTTTGCTCAAACCATCACAGTTCTTTATTTTCCACGGCAGGTTCCAGACATATTGTACTAAATCCCGGTCCCCAAAGGGTACGCGGACCTCCAGACTGCAAGCCATGCTCATGCGGTCTTTCCGTTCCAGCAGAGTAGGCATAAAACGAGTTATATTCAGGTAGAATAACTGACGCATGTGTTTTTCGCAATCGTCTTCCCCGTCCAGTTCGGGCACTTCGGCCACAGCCTCCAGGTACCTTTGTCTGATATATTTCTCCGGATCTAATTGTTTTACCAGTGCCGGGGCCAGCAAGGCCATTTTGGGCTGCACCATCCTAATCCAGGGAAAAGAATCGGCCATCTTCATATCTTGCTGAAACCAAGGGTACCCCCCGAAGATTTCATCCGCGCACTCCCCGGAAAGTCCTACCACAAACTGACGGCGGATTTCCCGGCAAAACAGGTAGAGGGAGGCGTCAATATCTGTCATCCCGGGCAAATCATGGGCTTGCATGGATGTTTTCAAGTGGTAACTTAGTTCCTGATTGTTTATCATAATAGATTGGTGGTTGGTGTTCAAAAAGTCTGATGCCCGCCGTACCCAGGGATAATCCGCGTTGGTCTCAAAAGCATTGGGAACAAAGAACCTGTCATTATCTACATAATCAACTGAAAAAGTTTGAATTTTCTCCCCCCTGGCTTGGAACGCACCTGCGGCAAAAGCAGTTATGGCACTGGAGTCTAAACCTCCTGACAGAAGGGTACATACAGGGACATCGGCGACCGTCTGGCGTACTACAATATCCTTCAGCATCTCCCGCAGATGAACAACCGTCGTTTCCAGGTCTTCCCCATGAGGCTTGCTCACCAGCCGCCAATATTGTTTCACTCTTAACCCCTGGCGGTTATATATTATACAATGCCCCGGTTTCAGTTCCTGAATGCCTTTGAATACTGCCATTCCCGGCGTACGAGAAGGACCCATAATAAATATTTCCATCAGCCCTTCGCTGTCCACCTGAGCTCTTATATAGGGATGAGCCAACAGGGCTTTCAATTCAGAGGCAAACAGCAGTGAATCACGGACACGGGCATAAAACAGCGGTTTTATTCCCAGAGGATCACGGGCTATAAAGATTTCTTGCTCAACTTCATTCCATACCGCAAAAGCAAAAATTCCATTTATGTGCTCCAAACAGGCTGGGCCCCATTCCATGTAAGCATGTAATAACACTTCGGTATCGGAATTGCGGGTATGGAAGCAGTGACCGCAGCTTTCCAGCTCCCGGCGTATTTTATCAGCATTATACAATTCTCCGTTATATACGATGACATGATCTTTGCCTTTATAGCAGCCTTGCATCGGCTGCCCCCCTCCTTCCGGATCTACCACTATGAGGCGGCGGTGCCCCAGAGCAATATGAGGGGCCAGATACCGGCCTTTTTCGTCCGGCCCCCGATGTTTTATGGTTTCTGCCATGGTTTCAATAATATCCGCCTGACTGCGCAACTCTTGTTTAAAGTCTATCCATCCTGCTATCCCGCACATGTATATTACCCCCCTTATAATAAAAAAACGGCGCGCAGTTAATTTCTGCGGCGCCGTTGCCTAATTTATTTCTATGTTAAAACAGCCCGGGATGTAACCGGTAATTTTTGTTTTATCCCCCGTCCGATTCCAGCAGTTGGTAGGCCGTTCGGACCACTGTGCGGAGCTGGACTTTGCCTTTCCAGAGAAAAGCTATATGTTTTAAAGTCTGGTGGGCGTATTCCATGTTCAGTTCCCGGGAACTCCACTCATGGTCCAACATCAGGGTATTGTTCTTGCCCTTGACTTCCATGGCTATAATATTGGGTATTCCCGATATCCCAACATTTCCAGCCAGGGTGTTGCGAATAATTTTCCAGCCCTTTTCATCAGATACCTCATTAACCACATAATCGCGTCCTCGTTTAGCATATTGAAATAATTTCAGCTCCTGGCAAAGCTCCCGGGTTAAGAACCGCATGAGAAAAGAAAAGTCCCTTTCATGCTCCCGCACCGCAAAGATAAAATCAGGCTCGTCCGGATGCTCACGCTCCAATTCTTCGAATATCTTAAATCCTATATGATAGGGATTGAGATCACCTTCCAAAGGCCTGATCACTTGATTATGGCGCTTCAAAAATTCCAGATGCAGTTCCTGCGGCAATTTCAATTGTTTAAGCAGACGATAATGCCAGTAGCTGGCCCAGCCTTCGTTCATGATCTTGGTTTCAATCTGAGGGAGAAAATACAGACTCTCCTCCCGTACTATCTGCAAGATATCCCGTTCCCAATCATTGAGTCGTCCATATTTATATAAAAAGAGTAAAAGATCCTCTTCCGGTTCCAGGGGGATACGGTTTAAATCCGGCAGTTCCTTTTCCTCCGGTAATTCCAGTAGAGGATGCTCCCTTTCTCTAACCTGACTGCGTTCGATCAGCCGCTGTTTCTTCTCTTCATCACTTAACCATTTTTCTCCTACCGTACGGTAGACCTGCAAACGTAAAGCATGTGCCGCATCCAGTACTTTTTCGACCTTGGCCGCTCCTATGCCGGGGTCGGCTACGTACTGCTGTATACGCCGGGCATGGGACTTAAACATTTCCAGAGTGTACTCAGCCCGGGTGCCGGTTTTAAACAGCCGGTTATTTTTGAAAAAATCATTGTGGGCATAAACATGCGCCATGGTTAATATCTGCAGCAGCAGAGTATTATCTTTCATTAGATAAGCCAGACAGGGATTCGAGTTTATTACCATCTCATAGGGCAACCCCACCAGATTATAGCGATAAAAGGTGCGGGTGCGCTCGTAGGCCTTGCCGAAACTCCAGTGGGAATAACGGGCCGGCATGCCCTGGTAAGCCTCATAACCCAGCATATCTTCATAACTGCAGATTTCAAACTCCTGAGGGTAGCATCCCAGCCCCGCCTTTTCCACTACCTGACAGATCCTTTCGTCCCATTGTCTTAAATCAGCCAGGCTATAATCGCCTCCCATTAAGTTCACTTCCTTTCCGCTACCTGAAGAAGTTCCTTAAAAGCGGGCCAGATTTCCTCTTTGCTTCCTATGGATACCGCGACAAAATTATCGTTTTGGAAGGAGTATCTATATTCATCCCCCATAGTACTGCCGTTGGCCCACGAAGATGTTATCTCCCCATAACCGAATAGATTGCACGCTGTGCACAATTCAGCCGCTTTCTGAGTAGCCCTTTCTATATCCTCCGGCCAATTGTCGCCGTCGCTGCAATGGAAAGCATATATGTTCCATACCGCCGGGCTGAACCTTTCTTCAATTATCTCCAGAGCCTTCTCATAGCCGCTGCTGATTATGGTACCCCCGGATTCGCCCCGGTGAAAAAAGTCATCTTCATTCACTTCTTTAGCCGTAGTAGTATGGTTTATGAAAACCAGTTCCACATTTATATAACGATAGCGCACAAACTGATAGAGCAGGAAAAAGAAACTCCGGGCCAGATACTTTTTGCTCAGGTACATAGAGCCGGAATTATCCATAATGCAGATAACCACGGCATTGGATTCCGGTTTCAAATCTTCTTTGAGTCTTTGATAACGCAAATCTTCTTCCCGGAAAGGGAACCGGGCGGTCTGCTGTTCCTCCTCCAGCTCTTTTAAAGCCCTTTCCATCGACTGTTTACGTTTAATTCTTTCCATTATCGAACGCTTGCGCGACAGCCGGGGGGGAATGCCTTTACGCTGAATTCCCAGCCGTTTGCTGCTCTTCTCGGTTTCCAGGTAGGAAAACTTTTTTCTTTCCATAAAAGGCAAGTCGAGGTCTTCAAACAGATACTGGACCAGGTCCTCTAAAGTGATTTCAGTTTCGTAAATCTCGTCCCCTTCAGCATTACCGGCACCATCCCCGTTTGGACCCGTCTGTCCCCGCTGGGGAATCTTTTGTCCCTTTTCCTCATCTCCTTTGCCCGATGCCACCTGAGGACGGTTTTCCCCAAAAATGAATTGATATTCTTTAATACCCCGAATAGGTATTTTAAAGGTCTTGTCTTTGCTTTTGCCAATGATGCTTTCCTCGGCAATAATGCTGCCCAGGTTCTTTTTTATGGATTCTTCTACCATCTGACGGTGACGGCGACGATCTTCCGCACTGCGGTCGCGGCCGCCGCTGTCCAGTTCACGGAAAATAGTCATAGTGCATTAGTCCTTCCACAGGTTATTGGCCGCATACCGCAAAACAACGTTGCAGCAGTGGTCACAGTAACCATTCCGTTTCATTTCTTCCACCATACTGTTGTATTTGCCGCTCTGCTCGCTGTCCCTGACCCGGGCTTTGGTAATGACCCGGGACAGTTCCCGCACCGAAGCGGTTAACTTCTTTTCTATGGCCTCTTTAAGCGGTTCATAACTGGTGTAATCAAGTTTGACATTATTGCGCAGCAAGGAGAACATGTAAGCCGTTACATCCTGGCGAAAGCCCCGGGCGGCCGAACCGATCAGACCAATCTGGGCTTCGATGGATTCCATGAATTTTTCATCCGGTTCCAGCTCTTCCCCGGTATTGGCGTCTTTGATTTTAACCTTGGTAGCGAATGCTTCGGCATGGTCCAGATAATTGTTAAACAAAGATTCGGCCTGTTCGCGAAAGCCATGGATAAAAGCACTGGTTACTTCTTTTTCCAGGATGCGGTTATACTCATTTTTAATGGCCACCTGCAGATATTCCAGGAGCCGTTTTTTCTCATCTTCACCCATGTCGGTGGCTTTGACGGCCCGAATGATGGACTCCATTACCAGTATAGGATTTATGCAATTATGCTCGGATTCGGACAGGGCATTGTCAATCGCCTTCATGATAAAGCGGGTGGAAATCCCGGCCAGTCCCTCGCGTCCGGCCTCATCCCGCAGTTCCTGTATGTCCATTTTTTTGCTGCCGCTGGATTCCACGATTTCCTCTCCATTATAAATGCGCATTTTGGTTATCATATCCACTTTGTTGGAGGGGGTCAGACGGCTCATTACCGCAAACATGGAGGCGACTTCCAGGGTATGGGGCGCTATATGGGCTTTAAAATCGCTTTTCTTAAGTATCTTCTGATAAATTTTTATCTCCTGGTCCAGTTCCAGGCAATAAGGCACCTCGATTTTGACAATCCGGTCCAGAATGGCCTCATTGGTATGGTCGGACTTGAACTTGTTCCATTCGGCTTCATTGGAATGAGCCAGGATAATCCCGTCAAAATAAATCATGGAACCCTTGCCGGGCGACGGGATGGATTTTTCCTGGGTGGCGGTAATAATGGCATGCAGATATTCAACTTCATTTTTAAAAATTTCTATGAATTCAACCAGTCCCCGGTTGCCTACGTTAAAAGCTCCATTCAGGGAAAGCACCCGGGGGTCGTCTTCCGGATACAAATCCATTTTGGAAATATCCACCGAGCCCACCAGCACTGATGCATCCTGGTTGTTGGGATCAACCGGCGGGACCACCGCTATCCCTTTGCGGCCGCGGATGGAAAAATCAATCGTCTCTACTTCGAAATTTTCATATTCCCCATGATAATCGTTTAAAAGCCGGTAACGGCAAATGGGACAGAGATCGCCTTCGATTCTGGTACCCAGTATTTTTTCGAATTGAGGACGAAGATGGTGCGGGATCAGGTGCAACGGTTCTTCGCGCATAGGACAGCCTTTAAGAGCATAAATCATAGGACTTGTGGTCAGGGCCTGTTTGAGCTTTTCCATTATGGAAGATTTGCCTGAGCCTACCGGTCCGACCAGATATAATACCTGGCGTGATTCTTCCCCACTCATGGCAGCAGAGTGAAAATACCTGACGATTTCCATTATAGTTTTATCAATACCGTAAAAATCATTTTCAAAAAACTTGTAGCGTTTGATGGTATCATTACCGTAAATCCGGCGCAGGTGGGGATAATCCTCGGTTTTAAGTACCTCTACCCCGGGTTCTGTCACAATCTCATACATACGCTGATGCGCTAAAATGGTTTTCGCGGGGTCTTGCTTTACTATCTCCAGATATTCTAAAAATGTGCCGGAAAAACGCTCCTGGGGCCTGCGATACCGGTCATCTTTAATAATATGGCCAAATTCAGTATTCATGGTTTTATTCCTCCTCTCCATGCCCTGCCTTCATAAAAATCCTGATGGTATATTTATATGCACGCAGGTTAATTATTTGATTTTTATTTTATATGCCCTGCTACACGTCCCCGCGTAACAGCATAAAAAAAGAGCCAGGCTTTAGCCTGACTCCGTTTCAGCGAAATATTATGCAGTTACCAAGATAGCCAGTTCCAATGGGTCAACCTGCTGCCCGTCTTTGAAAACTCGCATGTTGCCCCCGGAAATGTCGTCGATCAGAACGATTTGCCCATCGACCCGGCCGAATTCAAATTTTATATCATACAGTTCCATCCCTTTGTGGGCTAAATCCTCTTTTATAATAGCTCCAATCTGCTGCGTCATCTGCCGGGCGGCCTTATATTCCGCATGTGACATCAAACCCAGCTGCACCAGAGCTTCTTCCCCGATGGGAGGATCACCCCGGTCGTCATCTTTCAAGGTTACTTCCACCAACTGGTCCAGCGGCTGTTCACTGGTAGCATATTTGCCATACCTTTTCAGAAAACTGCCGTAAACCTTGTAGCGGCAGACAAATTCCAATCCTGCTCCAAAAGCTTCGGCCGGTTTCACCGTCATGGTATTATCTTCAATATTGGCATCTATGTAATGAGTCGGTATCCCGGCCTTTTTAAGCAGTTCAAAATAATAGCGCGACATCCGCAGGGATGCGTTGCCCATGCCTTCCAGTTTGCCCATGATGGAATTGGCGCCCGGGTCAATTTTTCCGTTTTCCCCGGTAACATCATCTTTCAGCCGCAGGAGATAATAGCCATTCTCCAGATCATAGACTGATTTAGTCTTGCCCTCATATACATGTTTCATTATCTGCCGTCCTCCCTTTATTTCGCCTCAGCTGCCTTTTCCCGGCTTTTTAATCTTCTGATCGACCTTTCCAATCCTTCCACGGTCAGTTCATCCATGGGAAAAATCTGAGCTATGGCTTTAATGGTGTAAGCTCCATCCATCCAGTCCCAGTAGGACTTGGCTATCGGATTCAACCATACCGAATATTCAAAATGTTTTCTCAAGCGCTGCAGCCAATCACTGCCGGATCTGGCATTATACAGATTCCAGTCAATGATGCCGCCCACCCTTACCAGTTCGGAAGGCGCCATACTGGCATCGCCTACAATGATCACCCGGTAATCCGGACTGTAAGTGTTCAAAATATATTCCGTATCAGTATAGGCATCCAGCTCGCAATCGGGATTATGGTAAAGCCAGTCATAAATGCAATTGTGAAAGTAGAAAACTTTGAGATCCTTAAAATTATTGGATTTGTTCACTGCGGTAAAAAGCTGGTTACAGAGGCGGCTGTATGAAATCATTGAGCCCCCGGCATCCATTAGGAGCAGTACCTTCATAGCATTTTCCCGGGGCCGGTCCCAGACCAGCTCCAGTCTTCCCGCATTACTACAAGTCTTGTCGATGGTAGCATCCAAATCCAGTTCGGTCCTGGCACCCTCCAGGCGGGTGGTAAACTGCCTTAACTTGCGTAAAGCCATTTGAAACTGCCGCACTCCCAGCGTTTCATCGGTGCGGAATTCCTGAAATCTCCTCATGCCCGCCACCTTAACGGCGGACAGGCTGCGAGAGCTGCCGCCTACGCGGATTCCTCCCGGATGGTAGCCGGAATGACCGAAGGGAGATGTTCCTCCCGTTCCCACCCAGCGGTTGCCGCCATGATGTTCTTCATTCTGTTCGGCCAGCCGTTCTTCCAGCATACGCTTCAATTCATCCAAATCGAGCTGGCGGTGATTGCGTTTCATTTCCTCGGTGACTTCCTTTTCGGGCAGTTCCTTGTCCAGCCATTCCCATATCTTGTCAGGCAATCCCTCCGGTGTCTCGACTTCTTTAAAATAACTGGCAAAAGCCATGTCGAAACGGTCATAATGGGCTTCCGTCTTGACCAGTATCGCCCTGCACAACATATAAAAACCGCTCAGACTGCCGCCCGCCATACCCATTTCCAGCGCTTCGAGCAGGGTCTGCCACTCGTTCATGGAAACAGGTACCCCAAAATTTTTAAGCATATAATAAAAACCGGTAAACATGCTATTCTCCTTATATTTGCATCAGCCTTGAATATTCTGCGTCCATTGCCTGACCTTAGCGATAATGGTTAAAGGAACCGCCCATACGCGGCTGGGTTCTATTCTGGTTTTTGTTATAAAGCTGGTTTAACAGGGTATCCAGATCCTCGTTTTTCTTCAATAATACGCCCATAAACGGCAGTTCCTGTTTAATACGGTTAGGACTAATCCCGCCGATAACCAGCGCCTGCAGCCAATCGATAAGCTCACTGGTGCTGGGTTT
>DHSK01000058.1:2100-4954 GCA_002408445.1 Syntrophomonas sp. UBA5288 | reverse complement strand
TTCTCAATTCGGAAGTAATCTCCATCGAGATTGGAACCTCTCCTATTACCGAAGATAAATGGGTCGATCCCCAGGAAATCAAGAAAATCCTGAGGTCTATAAAATTTGCCCGATAATACGGGGAAAATCCACCCGCCCTGAAGCCGGCTATGAATAACGTTTTTTTGTCATTCTGAGCGTTAGCGAAGAATCTTTCCATCTCGGAGACTGTAAGATCCTTCACTACGTTCAGGATGACAGGGCAGGCTGCGGCAAAGAGAAAAACCGCAGGCCGGTATTTCCATGCTGGCCGTCCAGATGACTGAAATAACTTGGCCCAGGGTAGAATCATTAGGTACGAACAAAAGCTGAATTAATGAAAATTATATTTAACTACACAAAACATATGGAGGAGGTAATCGGCTTGAAACATATTGTAAGTGTTAGCCTGGGGTCTTCCAAACGTAACCACTCATTTGAGACCGATTTTATGGGAGAACATTTCCTGATTGAAAGAATAGGAACTAACGGTGATTGGGACAAGGCCATTCAGATGATCAGGGAACTGGACGGTAAAATAGACGCTTTCGGCATGGGCGGAATTGACATATATCTTCAACTGGCAGGCAAACAGTATGTAATCAAAGACTCCCTAAAACTTTTGCGGGAAGCCAAAAAGACCCCTATGTTGGACGGAAGTGGTTTGAAGAATACCTTGGAGCGCAAATGCATTCTCGATATCCAGAAAGATGGCATAATGGACCTGAGAGGCAAAAAAGTCCTCATGGTCTGTGCCGTGGACCGTTTCGGGATGGCGGAAGCTTTTGAAGAAGTAGGCGCGCAGCTGACCCTGGGCGATTTTATTTACACCGTGGGAATCGATCTGCCCCTGCATTCGCTGAAAACCTTGAAGCTGTTTGGGCGCATCGCGGCTCCCTTTGTTGTTAAGATGCCTTTTGATAAACTTTATCCCACCGGGGACAAGCAGGAAGTAATAATTCCGAAGAACTCGAAATATTATTATGAAGCAGATATATTAGCCGGTGACTTTAATTATATCCGCCGCTATCTGCCGGAAAAATTAAACGGGCAGGTAGTCATAACCAATACTACTACCCGGGAGGACATGAGACTGCTCAAAGAGCGGGGCATCAGCAAAGTCATTACCACGACACCGGACATGGGCGGCCGTTCCTTTGGCACCAATGTGATAGAGGCCCTGATGGTATCCATCATGAAAAAGCCCATTGACCAGATAAAACCTGAGGATTACTACAGGATGCTCCAGGAGCTGGACATGAAGCCCGGGGTAGTTGATCTGGAGAAATTGGATGTTTGAGCTTGATTTTGCTTTTTTAAATATGAAAAACCAGGACCGCACAGGGCTAGCCTTCCGAAAAGTATTTCTGGACAGGCTGGCCCCTTTGTTTTTCGGGCCCCGGGTGCAAACCCTGGTTGATTTCGAGCCATTGGGATTCAAAGGCTGCAGCGTGTTATTGCCGCTCGGGCCGGCCAACTGGAACATTTTGACTCCCGATCTGCAGGAGAATATACTGCAGCAGTCACAGCCTATTTTAAACGATTATTGCGTTTCCGGCCTGGGCATCGACCGTTTATTAAAAAAACAATTACTACAATTATCCACTAGTTTTCCGCTTATATTTGGGGATAATTTTATAAAGGCACTGGCCTTTGCCATGATTCGTTATTATCTCAGTTGCCGGGCGTTCAAAAGGCTGGTGGTGGTGGGCGAAATGCCTGATATGCAGGAGTTTGTGCAAAGTTTAAAACAGTTTGACATCCCGGTCTCGATCCAAAACTACTTCCCGGGCAGCTATGAAGTGATGGCATATCACATGCTCTATGAAAAAGGGATAGCAATAAGCACCAGTTACTTGAACCCGCGCGATTGGGAACCAGGCGATCTGGTGATTATGGTGGAGTCGGTCTATAGCAAATATATCCCGCTGGCGACCCGACCCGTTTTGGTCAATCTGACCGATGAGAGCCGCGGCCTGGCTCCACGCCTGGAAAGATGCCTGGAACAGCGAGGTTTAGCCCCGGGAATGAATGTGATGGCGCCCGTTCTGGAAAGCTGCCTCCTAAACCAGGCAGGATCTACATCAGCCTCTGGCGAAGAAACAGAGAATATTCCGCTATGGGAGCAGATGGAACATCTGGGCGACCACGCCGGTATGTGGGATTACTTTCTTGACAAGGCCGAATGAGGTCATTATAATACCATAAAGGAAAAGAATAACTTTATTTCATTTTAATTTCCTGTCCGGCACGGCAGGATTTAACTGTTTAATAAGAAGTAGACCGTCCTCCGCCGGGAGGCGCAGCGCCACCCCGATGGGGGACAGACAGCATATTAAAGCGAGCGGGGTCTCGCTTTTCTAAATTAGCAAGAGAGGTGAAAAGGGATGACAATTAAGGGAGAGAAGGAAGTTATATTAACCAAAGAAGGTCTGCAGAAACTCGAGGATGAACTGGAGTATCTGAAATCCACCAAACGTGAAGAATTGGCGGAGCGCATCAAACAGGCCATTGCCTTTGGCGATATATCGGAAAACTCGGAATATGAAGATGCCAAGAACGAGCAGGCCTTTGTCGAGGGCCGCATCATGTCCCTGGAAAAGACCCTGAAAAATGCACGTCTCATGGACGAAACCGACAGCAAGGGGAACGTCGTGCACCTCGGTTCACGCATTACCTTACAGGAAGTGAAATCCGGCCGCAAGGTTGAAGTAGTTTTGGTATCTTCGGTCGAATCCAAACTGAAAGATGGCAAAATATCCGATGAGTCCCCGGTTGGACGTGCCGTTCTGGGCAGAGCGGCCCACGATGTGGTAGAAGTCGAAGCCCCCGCCGG
>DHSK01000058.1:938-1854 GCA_002408445.1 Syntrophomonas sp. UBA5288 | reverse complement strand
CTAATGTTGATCTGGGTGAACTAAAGAAAATACGACTGGAAAAACTACAGGAACTGCGTGACCTGGGCATAGACCCTTTTGGCAGCAGGTTCGAACGTACAGCCCGGGCTATTGATATAAAGGACAGGTTTGATGCCATGGAAGGGCAAACGGTTAAAATTGCCGGGCGTATCATGTCCAAACGCCGCCACGGCAAAGCCGGTTTTGCCAACCTGCAGGATTTATCCGGCGATATCCAGCTTTATTTCCGCAAGGATGATGTGGGAGAAGAAAAATACGAACTATTTAAAAAACTGGACATAGGCGACATTCTGGGTATCGAAGGCTTTGTATTCCGCACCCAGAAGGGCGAACCCAGTGTCCATGTCAAAGAGTTTGTTTATCTTTCCAAAGCCTTAAATCCGCTGCCGGAAAAATGGCATGGACTCAAAGACGTAGAAATGCGCTACCGTCAGCGCTACGTTGATTTGATCGTAAATACCGAAGCAAGAGAGGTATTCATCAAACGCAGCCGGATTATAAAAGAAATCCGTAAGTATATGGACGGCAAAGGATTCCTGGAAGTAGAGACCCCAATGATGCATCCCATCGCGGGCGGCGCGGTAGCCAAACCTTTCATTACACATCACAACGCCCTGGATATGGACTTGTTCCTGCGCATTGCGCCGGAGTTGTATCTGAAGCGTTTAATTGTAGGCGGTTTGGAAAAGGTTTACGAGATAAACCGCAGCTTCAGAAATGAAGGCTTGGACACCAGGCATAACCCCGAGTTTACCATGCTGGAATTATACCAGGCTTATGGCGATATCGAAGTTATGATGGAAATCGTGGAAGAACTGATCGCCACCGTGGCCTTAAAAGTTAATAACAGCATGATAGCCGATTTTGATGGTGAGAAAATCGATTTCACCCCGCC
>DHSK01000058.1:0-673 GCA_002408445.1 Syntrophomonas sp. UBA5288 | reverse complement strand
CTCATTAATGAAGTTTTTGAAGAGTTTGTTGAGCAAAAGCTTATTCAGCCAACAATTGTTTACGGTCACCCGGTGGAAATATCTCCTCTGGCCAAGCGCAACCGCGAACATCCCGAACTGACCGACCGTTTCGAGCTCTTTATCATGCAGCGGGAAATAGCCAATGCCTTTACCGAACTTAATGATCCCATCGACCAGAAAGGTCGTTTCGTGCGCCAGATGGAAAAGAGAGCGGCCGGTGACGGTGAGGCCCATATGATGGACGAGGACTATATCAATGCCTTGGAATACGGCATGCCCCCCGCCGGAGGCATGGGCATCGGTATCGATCGCCTGGTTATGATCTTAACCGGGACAACTTCCATCAGGGACGTTATCCTCTTCCCCACCCTGCGCAAGCGTGATTAAACAAAAGTTTATGAAGATAGTATAATGTTACATACAGCCTGCAGATGGCCTCCATCCTGCAGGCTCTGTTATAATTATGATGTCATCCTGAACGAAGTGAAGGGATCTTTCCGACTCTGAGATGGAAAGATTCTTCACTTCGTTCAGAATGACAAACCGTAGGCCGGCCTACAGGGCGATAGCCTTTCAGGCCAGTGCAGAGAATAGCATGGGGAAACGAGCGACCGGCCCTGAAGCCCACTCCTGACGTCGGGGCTGTAGGGCC
>DHSK01000024.1:17580-18209 GCA_002408445.1 Syntrophomonas sp. UBA5288 | reverse complement strand
ATGTTCGGGGGTGCGGTGTCCCGACAAAAGCTCATTCTCCAGACTATCGAGCAGACGATTGAACCTGTTCTTCTCATCCGTAGCCCGCTGGTCATTGTAATAGAAGTGAACATATATCCTGCGTTTGTCACTAATAGTTTCCTTGCTTCGTGGCTTTTCCTCGGTATAATTCCATTCCATTGTGAAAGTCATGATGTATAAACCAGTCTTGGAATTAAAGTTTGCCCTACTTACGAAATCTCCGCGTATCTCATCCAGTTTCATGCGAATAAACTTGAGGGATTTCTTGACCCCTATGAGAAACTTATGATGGTTCTTAAAAAGCCCGTTTATGTTTGCTTCACTATAGAAGCCCCGGTCCATTACTAGGCTGACCTTGGCCATCTGTAGGAAATCAATATCTTTAAGCAGGTTATGTACGGTCTTTACATCCATGATGTTGCCCGCCAGTTTTCTGTAATATACGGGCAGCCCCGATTCCTCGCCATACAATAGCGCAAGATTTAGTTGGGGAAGGGAATCCCCTTCTTTGTTCTTTCCGTATTTAGCTTGCTTTAGCAACTGCGAATAGGATGAAATTGTAGTGGTGTCAAAGGCTAGATATTCCTTTTCGGAACGCCTAGCCGCCT
>DHSK01000024.1:0-17361 GCA_002408445.1 Syntrophomonas sp. UBA5288 | reverse complement strand
GCGCTGGGAAGGAATATCTCTGCCATAAGGGTGTTCATGGGTAGCGGACCATCTTCGAAAACGATACAGCGGGCAGTTTTCCTCCAGTACCAGAAAGTAGGCCAATGACAGGATTTCATGATAGCTGTCAGGAAAGCAGACTTTTAAATCCTGGGTGACCCCTATCTTTTCGCTAATGGCATTCAAGAGGTAAGTTGCTCCGTAAAAGGTCCTGCGGCATTCCAGCGCTGGTACGGGTCCCGGCTTAACGGCAGCCTTAGCTGCATCAAGCTCCATCTGCAATCGAAATTTCTTATTCGGCACAAATTTGCCGTCAACATTTTTGCCGATGTAGTTGCGTTTGTGGGTACCGCGCTTTTTAGCAGGGTCCCAATAAGCACAGTCCTCATATACGTATTCAACTCCATTAATGATCTGTGTCCCACGTCTCATAGCTAATCCCCCTTCCATAGATATATCTATGGGGCAGATTTATCCATCTCAAAATATTAGTTATATTCGAGGTTCTGCGCTTACCTAGCTATAATTTTTCGGGACTTCAGGATATAATCGCACAACTCAACCCTGTCATAAGCGGGAATTGGACAAGTTCCCGCAGAGCAATTTTACTCTCCGGATGGGCACTTGGAATTTGGAGGCTGAAGCCCTGGAAATCGCATGAATACAGGACTTTTTCACACCTCAGTCCTTCACCCTCGACATCAATACGACCGTCTCGACATGGTGGGTCCGGGGAAACATGTCGATGGGCTGAACCGAACTAATATTATAGCCATTAGCGGTCAATATCTTAAGATCACGGGCGAGGGTGGCGGGATTGCAGGAAACGTAGATTAGTGATGGAGGAGCTTTGTGAATGAGGGCATCGAGTACCTGGGGCATGCAGCCGGCACGGGGAGGATCGATCACCACTAGGTCAAAATTTTGGTCAAGTTGAGGAAGGAGCACTTCGCAGGGGGCGGCTTGGAAGCGGCAGTTATTTATGTTATTTAATCCGGCATTTATGCGGGCATCTTCAACTGCGGGTGCAAAGGCTTCCACTCCCAAAACTGAATCTGCCTCTCTGGCCAGATACAGGGATATGGTCCCGGTTCCGCAATAGGCATCTAACACGCGCATGGATGGGGCCAGGTGTGCCATGGTTTTAACTTCGTCATAAAGGACTTGGCATTGCCGGCGGTTGACCTGAAAAAAAGCCAGAGGAGAAAGGCGATACTTGAGTTCCCCTATTCTTTCTTCCAGCCATGGATTACCTTTAATGGTATGAAGTTTGACCTTTTCGTCCTGCCATAGTAGATTGGCGGCAGATATTGAATTGCTGATCTGAATCTGACTCTCTCTGTTTAAATACCGGGTTTGAATCAGGACTAACAGGTTATTAAGCGCATCCTGCCGTATGATAACCTGGCCCTGTAAGGCTTCTACCTTTTTTAAAACAACCCTCAATTCCTGCAAGACGTTTTCCATGGCCGGACTGATTAAAAGACATCTGTCAATCGCAATGGGCCGGTGGCTTTGGGGGTGATAATAACCCAGGCTATTTTCGCCCCTTATATTCTGCAGGTGCAAAGTTACCTTGTTGCGGTAACGCCAGGGTGAAGGCATTCCTTTAACCGGGTTTACTTCCCCGTTAATGCCGCCAATGTGTTTGAGATTGTCGCTGACCACCTGTCTTTTAAAGTCTAATTCGGCCGCATAAGTTATATGTTGATAGGAGCATCCCCCGCAGGCAAAATAATAGGGGCAGGGCGGTTCCACCCGGTGAGGTGAAGGTTCCAGTACCTCTATTAAGCGGGCACGTTGAAAACGACGGCTCTTTTCTATAATATCAAGCGATACTTTTTCGCCCGGAATGGCGTTGGGAATGAAGGTCACTACCCCATCGGGCCGGGCTACTCCTTCTCCCCGATGGCTGATGCCTTCAATTGTACACTGCAGCAAGCCGTTACCTCCAAAAAAAGGCGAAAAAGCTAAGCTTTCCGCCTTAAGCAATTTTGATTAATATCTTAATGGGAAAAGCCCTGCTGGAAAGCCTTCAAATTTATTTCCAGGGCTTTGGAAGGTACCAAACGCTCAATAGCCTTCTTGACCTCATCGACCGGCAGGCCAATCACCCGGCTCAACACACCTACCAGCACTACATTGGCTGCCCGCTGATTTCCGCATTTTTCCGCTATAGTGCTGGCGTCTATTATCATAGTATCCGGCACCAGAGCGCCTACCTTTTCATGGATGTCGTCGGGGTATTTCATTTTGCCGCTCATTACCGGCAAAGGATTAACCCTCTCATTATTTATTATTACCATCCCATCCGGTTTTAAATAATCGAGCCAACGTGCGGCTTCCAATTTTTCGAAGGCCAGTATTATATCAGCATCTCCTTTTTTTATAATAGGAGAATAAATTTTATCACCGTATCTAACCTGAGATACCACGCTTCCACCGCGCTGGGCCATGCCATGAATCTCAGATACTTTTACATCGTAACCGAGCTGTACGGCTACATCGGCAATTATACGACTGGTAAGCAGGGTGCCCTGTCCTCCTACACCCACTATCAGTATATTGGTCTGGTTGCCCATCGTTATCCCTCCACTCTCTTGATCGCATCGAAGGTACAAACCTGGGGACAGAGCCCGCAGCCTGCACAATTATCATTCATGACTGCTACTTTTTCCTGGTCCATAAAGCTGACACCGGTGCAGCCAACTTTCAGACATAACTTGCAGCCTTTGCAGAGTTCACTGTCAACATAATATTTATCCGTTGTTTTCTGCTTGTTGATTAAAACACAGGGTCGCTTGGCTATGATAACCGACGGTTCCCGCCGTTTTAATTCTTCTTCCAGCGCCTCTTTTAATTGTGGCAAATTCAGTGGATCCACGATTCTTACATTGGGTATTCCGACTGCTTTGACTAGTGCCTCAATATCAAGTTTTTTAGTAGGAGCTTTGGTTATGGTCAAGCCTGTGGCCGGATGATCCTGATGTCCGGTCATCGCGGTAGTATCATTGTCCAGGATAATGACAGTTGATGTACCTTGATTGTAAACCATATCAATCAGAGGTGTTATACCGGAATGCACAAAGGTGGAATCACCTATGACAGCGACCAACCGTTTGGCAAATTTTTCTCCCCGAGCCTTTTCCAGGCCGATCGATGCTCCGATACTTGAGCCCATGCAGATGCAGGTATCCATACCTTCCAGGGGGCTTAATGCTCCGAGAGTATAACATCCTATATCTCCGGTAACAATGAGTTTCATCTTATTAAGGGTATAAAATACTCCCCTATGAGGACAGCCGGGACACAAGAGGGGTGGGCGCGGCGGAATCTGCGATTCCAAGCCATAACTGCCAGGTTTTTTACCTTTGAATACAGTTTCCAGTAATTCAGGGCTATATTCACCCAGCAAGGTGAATAATTCTTTACCTTCACAGGAGATGCCATGAGCTTTTATTTGTTCTTCGATAACCGGTTCCAATTCTTCAATTACTACCAGACGTTTGACTTTGGAAGCAAATTCTTTAATCAGGCCCATGGGCAAAGGATTCGTCATTCCCAGTTTTAGAACGGAGGCTTCGGGCAATGCTTCTTTCACATACTGATAAACGACACCGCTGGTTATTATACCTAAATCGGGATCGTTCCACTCTATCCGGTTTAATTCGGAAGTTTCAGCATATTCTGCCAAAGCCTGCATTCTTTTCTCGACTTCTATGTGTCGGCTCCGGGCAAATGCGGGCAGCATGACATATTTGGGAGCATCTTTTTTATATTCTTTTAAAGGGATGGCAAGGCGTTCCCCTTCTTCCACCAATGTCTGTGAATGGGCCAGACGGGTGGTTATCCTGAGCATGACCGGAGTATCAAACTGTTCGCTAAGATCGAAGGCCAATTTGGTAAAATCCTTGGCTTCCTGGCTGTCGGATGGCTCAATAACCGGTATTTTGGCAAAACGTCCATATCCTCGGTTGTCCTGCTCATTTTGGGAGGAATGCATACCCGGGTCATCAGCTGATACTATGACCAGGCCGCCGGTTACCCCGGTATAGGCAAAGGTATACAGTGGGTCGGCCGCGACATTGACACCTACATGTTTCATGGCCACCAGGGTCCGGGCTCCTCCAATTGAAGCGCCGGCCGCAACTTCCACCGCTACTTTTTCATTGGGAGACCATTCGGCATAAACCCCTTCGTTCCGCGCAAAATTACTTACGATTTCTGTACTGGGGGTTCCGGGATAAGCAGTAGCTACCGTGGCCCCGGCCTCATATGCTCCCCGGGCGATAGCCTCATTCCCTATCATTAATCTTTTCATGATATTCCTCCTTATAAGCCTGTATCGATTATAATCAATTATAAAATATAAACCGTAGGCTGGCCTACAGGGCGTTAGCCCTTCAGGCCAATGAAAAGAAATAACACGTAAATCTTCCGGCCCTGAAGCCCGCTCCTAACGTCGGGGGCTGTAGGGCCTGCTACGGATATGAAATATACTTAATTTTCATAAGTGGTTGTATACTCGGGTCATGGCCTGTTATATGGAAGTTTTATATAGCAGGTCTACGATGATTCCGCTTTATTTCCATACCTATAAATCATAAATATTACCTGATAACGGAAGATTGGTACCATTGGGCAATAGCCTCAGCTACTACCACCGCCATGTGATATACATGGGCCAAACTTCCACTGGTAAGAGAACTTACCGTATAACGGTCGGTTCTGGTCCCTACAATTCCTATAATTGATATTTGTCCAATCGGGGGGAGGCTTTTGGCAAATGCTTTCCCGGGCAGCAAACTATCCTGTTTTAATTTAATAAATCCTATATCGGTACCGGCTCCGAGCGATGCATCGATAGCTATTTCGAGTCGATCAGTATGGGCATTGCGAATCTCCCGCAGTTCCTTGATCATATTTTTAGCATGTAAAGGTCGGTCCAGAGTACCATAAAGACTAATCCCAGGTACCATATCGCTGAGCATGGTTCCGATCAGGGGCGCAAAACAATCCAATATATGCCGGTCAGAGCCTATGCATAGAAATAACGGCTCCCTCCCGCCCAGGTCCAATCCCCGATCAAGTCCTTCCGTTAATTGCCGGACCGCTTCCGGATCTGCGTAATGCGCTTGGGTAATCAGCATTGAGGTGATTATACCTCCAGAACTTTTTTGAGGCTTTTTATAAATCTTTCATTTTGCTCCGGTGTTCCCACTGTTACCCGTATAAATTCCGGATATCCAAAAATATCACCGGTTCTAACTATTACGCCTTCCTTTAGTAGGGCAGCAAATACCTCGCGGCAGTTATTCTTTACATTTACAAAAATAAAATTTGCTTCGGTGGGGACGTATTTCAGGCCCAGACTCTCGAATTGCTCATACAAATACTGTTTTCCCCGGGCATTAAGTTCCTTACTGTTCTTTACATGAGGGGAATCCTGCATTGCAGCCAATGCTCCAGTCTGTGCCACCGAATTAACGTTAAAAGGTTCCATGACCCGCTCCACTGCACCGGCCAGTTCGGGAGTGGTTAACCCGTAACCAATCCGGAGGGCAGCCAGACCATATATTTTGGAGAAAGTTCTAAGAACTATAACATTGCGTCCCTCCAGCACATATTTGAGGCCGCTTTCATATTCCGGGTCTTCCGCATATTCGTAATAAGCTTCATCGAAAATGACCAGCACACTGTCAGGCACCTTCTGCATGAACTCCGCAACCTCATCGCGGTTAACCGTGGTACCGGTAGGATTATTGGGATTGCATATATATATTATCTTAGTTTTAGGAGTTACAGCCGCCAGCATGGCATCCAGGTCATGGGTGAAATCCTTTAATGGAACGGATATGCAGGCAGCTCCCATAATCCGTGCCGCAAATTCATATTCGGAAAAAGACGGCTGCGCACAAATGATTTCGTCATCTTTATTTAAAAAGGTTTCTGAAATAAGCTTAAGCAGTTCGTCAGAACCATTCCCAATTATTACCCCCGTACTTTCAATATTATTAACTGAAGCCAGTTTTTCTTTTAAGTAGAAACAATTACTGTCCGGATAAAGGTGTAACTGGTCAACCATCTGCCGGATGGCCTGTACAGCCAAAGGCGACGGCCCCAGAGGGTTTTCGTTGGAAGCCATTTTTATAATGTCTTCCAGACCCAATTCACGTTTTACTTCGTCAATGGGTTTACCCGGAGTATAAGGCTTAATAGTAAATATTTCAGCACGAGCTCTATCATTGACAAAATTATTCATTACGAACTACCTCCCGGTTAGATTTATTTATTTTAATATATGTATTATAAATAATGGGTTTTAAAAGGTGTGAAATCGGTGTGTATAGTGCTACCATCCTTCCATATTACATGATAGTAAACAAAATCCACCATTCTACAGTCCCTTACTACAGTATTCTAAACTATTAGGGGTAATATTGTCACTGCTATCTAATGAAATTCCAAGCATTTCATGCTGGGGGTTGAAGCTAATTGTTCAGCAGTTCTTTAATAATGGCACAGGTTCTTTCTACTGCCTGGGGATCATTAAAATCAAGCCCCAGCAGAGTAGCTTTTATAATGGTGTCATTTTCGGATTCGTTATATTGCCGCATCCAGGTATGTAACCGTGGCAACAGGTCATTGTCTTCCTGGTTAACTACCAGATCAAGCATTTTGAGCAGAAAATTCATTTCTGCTTCGTTAATCTTTTGGGCCAGATGTAGATTAACTATTACGGTCGTTGCATCGTCGCGGATTTTTTTTAGGGTTCGGCCGGATGCTGCTGCCATCAGGATACTCTCTCCGCATCTTGCATAATTTGTTTTTGCAAATCAAAACTGATGGGAATTTTGACGCCGCTTCTGCCATCGCGGTTTTTCTCAATTTCTATATAGTAGTTGGGATGCAGGTAATTTTTTAATTGTTCATTTTCTTCCAGTTCTTCCTTAGGGATGGGTCTTAATTTAAGCATCAAATCACATTCGTTCTTCATACGTTTAGCTCCCTGCAGAGTTCCGTCCGGATTTAATTGCACCAGACAGATAACCACCATTTTCAGGTTTTGGGCCAGCGTCTTTTGTGCTTTTACTATTTGTTCCAGCATCTGCCATTCCTGCAGGCGGGGATCGAATTTTTCCATCCGGCCCACATAGTCTATTATCATCATATCAATATTCTTCTGGGCCTTAAACTTGCGGCCGATTGATACGGTTTTTTCCGGGGTCAGATTGGGACAGGGATAGGAATAAAAACCACTTTCCCGCAGCCGCGAATAACCGGCAAAAACGCGGGATAACTCGGTTTCATTCAGTTGTCCGCTGCGGATGCGTTCATGTTCAATACCGGACAAAATCGAACCCCAGCGCAAGGCAATCTGCTCTTTGCTCATTTCTGTATTCAGATACAGCATATTACGGTGATTGTCTACGGACACGGCCTTGGCCGTATGGAGAGCATAAGCGGTTTTACCGTGACCGGTCTGAGCACCCAGAATTACCAGGTCTCCCGGTTTGTATCCCAGCGTAATATTGTCCAGATTATTAAATCCGGTGGGCAGACCGTCCAGAGGCACTACTCCCCGGTGCAATTCTATTAGTTCCTTATATCGTAAAAAGCGCCGCTCTACTTCTTCATAACCTACTGTTGCTATATCCTGCGGCGTATCAACGTGATCGTCAATTTCCAGGGCGGTCAGGTCGGTCAGTTGTTCTTCGGCTGCCATCAGCATTTGTTCCACATCGTTGCCCGGGTCATTTATCATTTCGTAGGATAAGCGTAAAAATGATTCAAATTTACGCAAGCGTGATTTATCTTTAACTTTCTTGATCCAGTATTTTATATTTTCATCTTCAATGTAATGTTCTGCAATATACTTCAAATCTTCGGTATCCTGGGTATTGCTGAACATGCCGATAATATGACCTTCTTTAATAAGCTCAAGATAGGTAGGCTTTATTTCCCGTTCAAATAAACTGCAGATGAGTTCATATATGGTTCCATGCTGGGGTGAATAAAAATCAGCTGCTGATAGTGAATTGTAGGCTTCAATACAGGAGTCCTCGGAATTGAGCATGGAAGATAGTACTCTTCTTTCGCTCTCCAGGTCATACATGAATTCATTGCTACTCAATCATATCACCTTTCTATGCAAAAACCGGGGAAAACCCCGGTTCTATCATTTAAACAGTCTTTCTGCCCTCAGCAGACGGCGGAACATAGATTTCATAATCATTACTGCCGGTGTCGGTTTTTTTAACGGCGGGACTTCTTTCTTTTTTAGCTCTGGATTTATATTCAGCCATTTCCTTTTCAGCTTCTTCAACTGATCTTATCTCTTTCGACATCCAGTTTTTTAACACGCTGTCTATGTATTCCAGGCCTCCGTTACGAGTTCGCTGGCACATAACCGCACCGGCTTTCATTATCATCTTATGGCTGAAGGCCCAGTCATATCTCCATTTATAGTATACTGTTTTTCTGGCTTCGGCGCCCATATCAATACCGGTGAAATCACCAAATTCCATAATCTCAGGATCAAATTCACGCAGACGTTCAAACTTCTCCGGTTTCACGTTGGTGTTGAAATACTGTTCCAATCCTTCCAGATTATTAATGGAATACTGTTTGACATCTGAGGCTATTTTAGTTATTTGACGGGGATTATTGATATTTCTTTCAAAGCACATTTCCAACAGACAGAATAAGAACTCAGGTGCAAAAGCCATATCATTGAGCCAGTGCCGGAGCTCATTCCCCATTTTAACACTCATCAGATTGCCGGTTTTGCTGGCGATAAAATCGGCCAGCTTCTTATAATTGCTATTGCTGCCTTTTTGGTCGGTATCCAAATTTTTAACTTTTTCCTCTTCCAGTGCCAGTTGCAATTGCTCGATCTGATGCCGGTATTTATCCAGTTGTTTATCTAAGTCCTGATCGCTTTTAAAGCTGCTGAATTCAGGATGATCCCGGATAATCAATTCTTCCAGGCGGCGTACTAAAGGTTCCAGATACAGCACTTTATCATTAAATGTTTTGGCCTCGTCTATATCAATAATCTTGCTTTTTATGAATTTCGACAGTTTCCGCGAAAGTTTGTTTTTCGTCAGGGTCGGACAGCATTGCAGGATCTGTCCTGCATTAATACCAGTTTGAAACAAAGGTTTGGACTTAGTTTCAAAGGTATAAAAAATGGCGGATATAATACCTATATCCTCCATATCAAGATCTAATTCCTGGGCATAATAAAAAACGCTCCCAGGTACATGCGCGTATCCCCATCTAAATATTTCCAGAGCAGCAGAGTTCTTATGTATCAATTCTATTCCTCCAAACATTGAGTACACCAATTATAGCACCTGAGTCCAAAACACAACAAGTTTCGTAAAACGAAGATAAATTCACTTATTATGATTGGTGGTTGGAATATTTCTACTACACTGACTATTTAGACTATGTATTTAAAAAATATAGGCCTAAAGTAAACTTGACTGTATTATTTTAACAGTTATTGAAATAAGGGCTGATTATTTCAGCCCTTTAAATCATACTTTTAAGCTTGGTCAAGTTTGCCTTCCAATAATTTAATGCTTTCTATAATTTTATCATAATCTTTGGTATTCCATTGTTCCATAAAATAATTGTTTAAGCGCATGGTTAAATCCAAATAAAGTTTTTCCGCCTTCAGGGCCTTTTCAAGCCCGTTCGGCAATGGTTTAAAGGTAGACTCGACCGCATCCTGTTCTTTATCATAAAGAAGCTCAAATTCACTTTGCCAATCCGGAATCTGAACCGGAATATGAAATTCATCGGATAATATTTCAGCCAAAGACAATTGAGAGTTTTCTTCCCCATGTACTAAAAATATAGTGCGCGGAAGCGAATTAAACCCTCTTACCCAGGAAATCAATCCGTGTTGGTCTGCATGTGCGGAATAGGCGTCAATATTACGAATTGAAGCGTTTACCGCCACCTGCTCACCGTGAATCTTAACCAGTTTTTCGCCATCCAGTATTCTCCGGCCCAGAGTCCCAACCGCCTGGAAACCGACGAATAGTATCGTAGATTCTTCCCGCCACAGATTATGCTTGAGATGATGCTTGATGCGCCCGGCATCGCACATACCACTGGCTGATATAATAATGGTATGACCTTTAACCGTATTTAACAGCATTGAATCTTCCTGAGTACGAGAAAACTTCAGGTTGGGCAAGGTTAGAGGATGACTGCCTTCATCCAGAAGTTTTCGGGTTTCGAAGTCGTAATCTTCCACACTTTTTTGAAAAATCTGGGTAGCAGCTATAGCCAGAGGACTATCGATATATATATCAATGGAAGGGTCCAATTCACCGCTGCGATGCAGTTGATGCAAATCATAAAGCAGGTCCTGGGTTCTCTCAACCGCAAAGGAGGGGATAATCAGATTTCCACCTTTTTGCATAGCTTCGTCAATCACTTGTTTGAGCTGATCACGCCGTTTTTCGACATCTTTATGACAACGGTCTCCATAAGTGGATTCCATTATTAAATAATCTGCACTCTCAATCACAGCCGGGTCTTTGATTATAGGCTGATTGTTGTTGCCCAGATCACCGGTAAAGACTAGTTTTTGTTTATGCCCGTTTTCTTCGATCCAAACCTCTACTATGCATGAACCTAATATATGTCCGGCATCCCTAAGCCGTATTTCAATTCCGGGTGCAATTTGCACAATTTCATCCAGGTTTAAAGATTTAAGCTGGGCCAGGCAATCGGTAGCATCCTGAGCTGTGTAGATAGGCTCCAGCAGTTTATCTCCGGCTCTTTTGCGCTTGCGGTTTTTGCGTTCCACTTCTGATTCTTGAATAAATCCGGCATCCGGAAGCAATACTTTGGCCAGTTCCTCTGAGGCCCGGCTGCAATAGATCAAACCTTTGAAGCCATGTTTGCAAAGTTTGGGAATCAATCCGCTATGATCAATGTGAGCATGAGTCAGAATCAGGAAGTCAATTGATTTAGGGTCGACTACAAATTCGCGATAATTGCGTTGTTTGAGTTCCTCATTTCCTTGAAACAACCCACAATCAATGGCGAATTTAACATTATTTGCTTCCAATAAAAAAAAGGAACCTGTGACGGTTTTGGCCGCTCCCAGGAACTTGAGTTTCATAAATGCATTCCCCCAAAACTGTATAATTAATATGATTATACAGCAACTATCTTCCTTGCGTCTTTATTTGTCGATAATTTCTTAAAGCCTTCATAAAAATCAATGATTTCAATGCGAATAAGTATAGTGTTACCGGTTAATAACGCCCTATTAATATTTTCGAAACTGTTTTTGCCAAAATCTTTCACTATTTCGATACTATCCAGATATTCGATTTGTTCACTGTATTTATTATGTACCTGTTCGTAAATACCAAAATACAGTTCTTGGATTTGTTTTAAACGACGAGTTAATTGAGCGATGTCATAATCGTCTTTTTCGATCATGTGCATGATGCTGTGAAAAAGATTATGGATCAATTGATTTTGAAAAATAGATACCATGACTTCGCGGCGATATTGTTTGCACAACAGGTAACGCAGGTAGTCTTTTAATTCTTTTTGCCCGGTCATTCCCAATAAATGAAAAGCGTTCAGGAGTTCTATTTCGTTTGCAGTAATTTCCCCAAACATAGCAAAACCCCCCTTAGTTTTATACTAAAAGAGGTTCAACTAAATACCCGCTAAATCCTTTAGTTAATTATCGTATTATTGTTTACGGTTTCGATTTTATTCCCCATTACTATAGCTATTTCTGGTAATTAACCCTTTCTATGTCGTTTAAGAAAGGTGCCCATTCTTTCTATCGCTTGCTGAATATTATCGATACTAGCCGCATAGCAGCATCTTATGAAACCTTCTCCATTATTACCAAATGCAGTTCCAGGTACTGCAGCAACCAGGTCCTCCCGTAATAATTTGGCACAAAAATCTTCGCTGCTTAAACCAGAACTTTTAATAGATGGAAAACAATAGAAAGCGCCGCGTGGTTCAAAGCAATCCAAGCCGATGGATTTGAACCCGGATAACATAATCCGGCGTCGATAATTATAATTTTCGACCATTTTGCGCATTTCCGGTTCCCCATGGCGCAGAGCTTCTATAGCTGCCTTTTGTGCCATAATAGGAGCACACATAATAGTATACTGGTGGATTTTATTCATGGCTCCGATCAGATCGGGATGTCCGCAGGCATACCCTATTCTCCAGCCGGTCATGGCATAGGCTTTGGAAAAACCATTTAAGACCAGGGTGCGTTCCTTCATTCCCGGCAAGGAAGCAATCGAAACATGCCGGCCATTATAAGTCAATTCCGAATATATTTCATCAGATATTACAATAAGGTCGTTTTTGATAATAATATCAACCAGTGCTTCCAGGTCTTCCTTGCGCATAATCCCACCGGTTGGATTATTGGGATAAGGCAGTATTAAAACTTTGCTTTTAGGTGTAATACAGCCGGCCAGCACATCCGGCCGCAGCCGATATTCATCCTCATCGAAGGTATCGACCGGTACGGCGGTGCCGTAAGCCAGAACCGTGCCGGGAGCATAAGATACATAACAGGGCTGCGGTACCAGAACTTCATCGCCCGGACCCACCAGAGCCCTCAGGGCGAGATCCACTGCTTCACTCACACCGATGGTGACCAGTATATCACTACTAGGCTCGTATTCCACCCCGATCGTGCGCTTCTGGTAGGCAGCAATCTCCTCTCGCAATTCGAGCAGACCCATATTAGAAGTATACATGGTCTCGCCCTTTTCCAGGGAGTAAAAACAGGCTTCTCTAATATGCCACGGTGTCTCAAAATCAGGTTCACCGACACCGAGTGATATAACTCCCTCTGTCTGAGAAACCAGATCGAAAAATTTCCTGATGCCGGAAGGAGGTATGGACTTCACTACATCCGACAGATATTTGCTTATGTCGTTCATGGGCTTACCACCAGTCTTTTCTCTTCATTGGGGTCTTCAAAGATTACGCCATCCTGTTTATATCTTTTGAGAATAAAATGAGTAACCGTACTCTGGACCTCGTGCAGGGTGGAAAGCTTGTATGAAACAAAGGAGGCTATTTCCTTCAGACTTTTGGCGTTAACCACGACCGATAAATCATAAGTGCCACTCATTAAATAAACACTGCTGACTTCCGGAAAACGATATATTCTTTCCGCAATACTGTTGAAACCCACCTCACGTTCCGGTGTAACTTTAACTTCAATCATAGCAGTAACACCGTTTGCACCAAGGCGTTCCCAGTTAATTATGGTATTATAACCGAGAATTATTTTGTCATTCTCCAACTTGGCCAGAACCCCATTAATAGTCTCAATGCTTTCATCCAGCATTACGGCCATGGTTTCCGGTTTCAGTTTGGCATCCTGTTCAATCAGGCTGAGAATCTTTTTTTCTAACTCCATTCTATTACCCCCTTCTATATGGTTATTAAATTGAAGTTTGGTTAATTAGGTGCGTCGATATCGATATAAATAAAATAAGACTCTCATCCCTGAAAGGGACGAGAGTCTGTTCTCCCGCGGTACCACCCTGATTGGCTTAAGCCCTGCTCTCCCATTTAACGGTTGGTGGCCGTCCGGCTTGTCTTCACCGGAACTCCCGGGTGGCTTAAATCTTGCTGTCCTGCCGGCTTGCACCTACCCTGGCTCTCTGTTAAGTGACAGACTTCTGATTTTTGGCCCGATCATCGCAAATAATGAATTTTTAAATATGGTATCACTAGAATAATGTATCGTCAAGTATAATATGCCGTTATTAAAACGCCATTTATAACCAGACGGTACAAAGATTAACTGAACTTTTCCCACCTAAACTGCATATTATTATCCAGAATCAGATTGGGAGGTGCTTTCCTTGAATACTGCACTGGAATTCACATCGGCGGAACGAGAAGCAGTTAATAAAGTAGAGAATTATTTTAAATGCAAAGATATGCCGTTGCAAGAGAAATTATTGCATGCCTTACTTATCGCCCAGCACGATCTGGAAGCGCATAATTTTACCAATAACCTGGAAAAAGTTAGAATCCTTGATTTCAAAAATACCGTTAACGATCTCCTGTCAAAAATCAGACACCGTAATGTTGATCTATAAGTCAGTACTTTCCACTCTTCATAATTGAATAGACCAGAAACAGACCCAATATCATAGCAAGCGCAAAGCCGGCTTCAACCAGCGGAAAACGATTAAGAAAATGACTGGTGCTATTATTGACTATGAGGCTGGTGCCGATGATGATACTGGCCAAAATAATAGCCAGCGAAATGCGATTGGAGATTACATCCGCACGGGCCAGCAAACGTCTAAGATTAGTATGTTCCAATTTAATTTTTAATTCCCCGTCTTTGATAAGACCCAGGATATCTTCCAGTTCTCGTGGCGCGGCTGATAGCAGGCTGGCATAATCCAGGCTGAAATTCTGCAGCTTTTCTTTGATTTTACCGGCAGAATATTTTTTCATAAGAACTTTGCGCCCATAAGGCTCGGCTATATCTACAATACTTAACTGAGGATGCAATTGGGCTACTATATTTTCAACCGTCATAAGCATCTTGGCCATCAATGATAATTCAGGCGGTATTCTAATGCGAAACCGGGTAGACAATTCCACTAATTCTCCCAGAGCTTCACCCATTTTGATCTGCGACAGGGGCAATCCATAATATTTTTGCTGAAGCCGGGCAACCTCGCGTTTCAATTCAGTCCGATTAACCGAATCACTGCCGGCCCCCAACCGCAAAAGGGCCCGGGTTACTTTATCAACATCATAACGCATCATGCCGAGCAGTAATTCAATGCAATTTTCTTTGAGGAAATCATCAATAACGCCAATTTGTCCGAAATCATAAAATACTATTTTTTCGCCCGGGCCAATGGCCAGGTTGCCCGGATGGGGATCAGCATGGAAAAATCCGTGTTCGTATATCTGCTTGAATAATGCATCTACCAGATTAGTACAAATTTTCTGCAGGTTATAATCGGCCGTCTTGAGGCCGGAGATATCTGAGATTTTGACTCCTTCAACATACTCCAGAGTCAACACTTTTTTGTGCGTAAAATTCCAATAAACCCTGGGAATAATAACGTTTTTATCACCCTGATAATTTTTATAAAATATATCCGCATTACGGGCTTCTTTTTCAAAATCCAACTCATTAATGATGGCCTCGGCCAATTCGTTTACAATTTCAGTAACTTTATAGAATCTTCCCCAATAAGTTCTCTTTTCTATTAATTTCGCCAGTTCACCTAAGATTTCCAGGTCGGTATGGACCATCTTTTCGATGCCGGGACGCTGTACCTTCACTACTACCTTATCGCCTGATTTAAGAGCCGCCTCGTGAACCTGGGCGATTGAAGCAGCTGCAATAGGTTCCGGTGAAATATAGGCAAAATCACGTTCCGGTTCAATACCTTCACTTTTAAAAATAAGTAAAACCTCCTGAAACGAAAAAGGAGGCACGTCATTCTGCAATTTTTCTAATTCTTTCAGGTATTGCGGTGCCACTAAATCTGGTCTGGTACTTATCAGTTGTCCAAGTTTAATATAGGTAGGCCCCAGCTCCTGTATGGCATAGCGTAAACGCACCGGTGCACTGGCAGGTTCTGTTCTGACCGACGCAGTTATATCTCTGCCTAATAATTTGCGCATATCTACCCGGTCAAAAATAAAACCAAAGCCATGTTTTATTAATATGTTGGAAACTTCCTTGAAACGCGTGAAATGATTTATGTGAGATATACGTTTTTGAAAGCGCAATTACAATCCCCGCCTAACACATGAAAAATTAATTACTGCCAGGATTGTTGCCCGGCAGTAATTAATATACAAACCAACCGGCTTTATTCTGATTCTGATTTTTCTTCTAGTTTTTGGATTCTATCTTCCAAGGCTTGAAATTCAGCCCGGCTCACTGCACCTAAGTCACCTTTAAATTCATTTATACTTTGAGCAATCATGGAATGGATTTCTTTCTTTTGCTCTTCGCCCTTTTGCATAACTTCTTCCAGGAATTCTTTGCCTTCTTCTTTGCTCATCTCGCCTTTTTCTTCCAGCTCAGAAATGAATTTTTCTGCCTTTTCTCTGGTAATGCAAAGAGCTCCCAGTCCTAAATAAAATGCCTTTTTCATAAAACTCATCAAAAGACCTCCCTCGTTATTGATTTAACGCCTTAGGATTACACTATCAGCATAGCATAAACCTGCTTAGTATCATATGTTTTCCTTAAAGGTACAATTTCATAACTATCTAAAAAAATTTATTATTCCTGGACCAGATTCCTGTGTTTGTATATTGATTTATCCCCGCATGGGAGTTATAATATCTCTTGCACGGGCCATTAGCTCAATTGGCAGAGCAGCTGACTCTTAATCAGAAGGTTCGGGGTTCGACTCCCCGATGGCCCACCATATGAAACATAGGCCCCTTGTATATTGAGGGGCTTTTTTGTGAGCATTTATAAATTTAAAAAATAAGTCAATGCTCACATTTTGCTCACGCATTTATAAAAAACATTTTTGCTTCCCCTATTTTCTCCTTTTAATATTCCTACATTATTATATAAGCCACATATCTTGCGAGCACGCAAGCTATACGCTAAATTTGAAATGACCAGAAACGGGCCACTTCCAGGCCACTTTTTCATTGAATCTATGATAATATATAAAATAGATAAATGAATACAGTAAATACGCCGGTTCACGAGAGCCGGCTTTTTATTTGGGAATAAGCACTTGCCCACCGGCAGGTGCTTTATTTTTTCAACCACGGGCCGGCCAGTCCGTTACCAGGCCAGGGGGGCCCCTTCCTCCCCTGGTCGAGTGCTGATGTTAACCTGAAGGGGAGGCATCTGGATGAAAAGGAAGCGCGGCAACTATCTGCAGCTATCACGGCGCCTATTTAATGATGACGAATTAAATAAATTAACTATCAATGCTAAGTGGTTATATGTTGTCTTGAATGAGCTTGAACATAAATACACCGGACCCAATGAAGCTTTCTGTTATCGAAGCAATGAGAATCTGGCTCAGGATTGTGGCTTCAGTTTACCAACGCTGAAAAGAGCCAAGAAAGAGCTCAAGGATGCTGGCCTAATTCAAACATGGCCTATGCACTGGATAGATAAAGAAACCGGTAAAAAATCAGCAAAACATGTAACGGCTTACCGGGTTATGGAGTAGGCAATGGTAAAAATATGAGCCTTTGGGCAATGGTAAAAATTTGAGCCTAGGCAATGGCTCAGATTTTGCCCACTAACTAAGAATTAACTTAAACTAAGAATTAACTATATATAACTCAACTTTCGGTGCAGAG
>DHSK01000025.1 GCA_002408445.1 Syntrophomonas sp. UBA5288 | reverse complement strand
GGGAATAGCCTCCTCTGTGTCCTTGTCGGCTATGGTGGCGGCTATCGTGCCCATTCTGGGCACCTGCACTCCTGCCGCCAGCAGTCCCTTGTAGACCGCCGTTTTAAGTGATGGGTCAATCCCCATTACTTCGCCGGTCGATTTCATTTCCGGTCCCAGCTCTATATCGACCTGTTCCAGTTTGTTAAAGGAAAAGACCGGGACTTTGACCGCATAGAAATCGGGACTTGCCGCCAAGCCGCCCTGGTAACCCAATTCTTTCAGAGTCCTGCCCAGCATTATTTCAGTCGCCAGTTTCACCAGAGGTATTCCGGTAACTTTGCTGATAAAGGGAACGGTACGGCTGGAGCGCGGATTTACCTCAATAACATAAAGCTCATTCTCGAATTCGACAAACTGAATATTTATCAGGCCTTTGACTTTCAACTGTAAAGCCAGTTTGGTAGTGTAACTGACCACTTTATCCTGGATTTCCCGGCTCAGGTCATGGGCCGGGAATACCGCCATGCTGTCTCCGGAATGAACCCCGGCCCTCTCTATATGCTGCATTATGCCAGGTATTAATACTTCGTTGGTGTCACATACGGCATCAACTTCTATTTCCTTGCCCAACAGATATTTATCCACCAGAACCGGGTGCTCATGGCTTACCTTGACCGCACTTTTCATGTATTCGGTCAGTTCAGTTTCATTGTAAACTATTTGCATGGCGCGTCCACCCAGAACATACGACGGGCGCACCAGAACCGGATAGCCTATACTGTCGGCGACTGCTATGGCATCGTCCGTGGAATAAATGCTCTTTCCGGGCGGGCGGGGTATGCTTAGTTCCTCTACCAGCATATCAAAGCGGTCCCGGTCCTCGGCCCGGTCAATGCTGTCATTGGAGGTGCCGATTATTTTCACCCCCGCCTGACTGAGCGGTTCAGCCAGATTGATAGCAGTCTGACCGCCGAACTGGACTATTACCCCTTCCGGTTTTTCCTCATCAATAATATTCATAACATCTTCTATAATTAAGGGTTCAAAATACAGCCGGTCCGAGGTATCAAAATCGGTGGAGACGGTTTCGGGATTATTGTTGACGATGATGGCTTTAATACCTGCTTCTCGTAAGGCCCAGACACAATGGACCGAACAATAATCAAACTCGACTCCCTGACCTATTCTGATCGGCCCTGAACCTATAACCAGCACTTTGCGGGCCTTCTCATCATGAGTAGCTTCATTTTCTTCTTCATAGCAGGAGTAAAAATACGGTGTAACCGCATCAAACTCGGCCGCACAGGTATCAACCAACTTATAGGTAGGAATAATTCCCTGCTGTTTGCGCATATCTCGCACTTCACATTCGCTAAGGTCCTTCAGATTTGCAATCTCACTATCGGAAAAGCCGATTTTTTTAGCTTCCCGCAGCAGATCAGGATTTAATTCTTCCTTCTTTAAACGCATAGCGAAATCTATAATATTTTTCATCTTTTTTAAGAAGTATTTATCGATTCTGGTTATCTGCCATATGTCATCAATGGTAAATCCACGGTTAAAGGCTTCGGCAACTATGAACATCCGTTCATCATCGGCATTCTTGAGACGCTCTCTTAACTGGTCATTATCAAGCTCAAACAGTTCAGGCAGTCTCAGACCGTTCAGCCCAATTTCCAGGGAACGGATGGACTTTAAAAAGGCCGCTTCAAAACTGCGGTCGATAGCCATTACTTCACCGGTTGCTTTCATCTGGGTACCCAACTTGCGGTCACCGAACACAAATTTATCAAAGGGCCAGCGGGGCACTTTCAGTACCACATAATCTATAGCCGGTTCAAAACAGGCCGTAGTCTTGCCGGTAACTGCATTCGGTATTTCATCCAGGGTATAACCTATAGCTATTTTGGTGGTAACTTTGGCAATGGGATAACCGGTTGCTTTGGAAGCGAGGGCGCTGGAGCGGCTGACCCGGGGGTTAACTTCAATAACATAATACTTCTTGCTGAACGGGTCCAGGGCAAATTGGACATTGCAGCCCCCTGCAATCTGCAAGGTACGAATTATCTTGATGGAGGCCGCCCGGAGCATCTGATATTCTTCATCGGTCAAAGTCTGGGCCGGCGCTACTACTATGCTGTCACCGGTATGGATTCCGACCGGATCTATATTTTCCATGCTGCAGATGGTGATGCAGTTGTCATTGGCATCCCGCATAACTTCAAACTCGATCTCTTTGTAGCCGGCTACACTTCTTTCAATTAAAACTTGATTGATCGGGCTGCTTTTGATTCCTTTGGCCGCAATACGCCGCAGCTCTTCCTCATTGTGCGCGTTGCCGCCGCCGGTTCCTCCCAGGGTATAGGCCGGGCGTACGATCACGGGATACCCGATACGGTTGGCAAAACTGACCGCTGCATCCACCGTATGCACGATATCACTTTCAGGAATAGGTTCTCCAATTTCATTCATAGTGTCTTTAAATAATTCCCGGTCCTCCGCCCGGGCAATGGCTTCCAGAGGGGTACCCAGCAACGGCACTTCGAAATTTTTTAAAATTCCGGCTTTATCAAGGGCCAGGGCCATGTTTAGACCCACCTGACCGCCCAGAGTAGCTATAATTCCATCCGGATGTTCTTTATCCAGAATTTTAGTCACTGTCTCAATAGTAATGGGCTCGATATAAACATGGTCCGCTATATGGGCATCGGTCATTATCGTCGCCGGGTTGCTGTTCAACAGAACAACTTCTACCCCTTCCTCTTTTAGAGCCCGGCAGGCCTGGGTGCCCGCATAGTCAAATTCCGCTGCCTGTCCTATAATAATTGGACCTGACCCGATTACCATAACTTTTTTGAGTCCTGATTTAAGGGGCATATTATCTCCTCCTCATATACAAATGCTGCTATAAACCAGCTACATATTCATCGAAAAAGAATCCCGTATCACTGTATCCCGGGTATCCTTCGGGGTCAAACTGGACGGAAAATACCGGCAGTGATTTATGCCGGATTCCCTCTATGGTGCTGTCATTAAGGCTGCGCATAGTTACCTCCAGCGAGGTGTCCCGGATGGTATTTTCATCAATTACATAGCCATGAT
Source organism: Syntrophomonas sp. UBA5288 (assembly GCA_002408445.1). Classification (GTDB taxonomy): domain Bacteria; phylum Bacillota; class Syntrophomonadia; order Syntrophomonadales; family Syntrophomonadaceae; genus UBA4851. The sequence goes on along the minus strand of DHSK01000025.1, from coordinate 5,540 downwards.
TCTGGGTAGTTATATATACCCGGCTGTTGTTAAGATTTTTTACCGGATGATTGGAACCGCGATGGCCAAAATCCAGACGCCGGATGGAAGCTCCCAGGGCCATCGCTATAACTTGATGCCCCAGCCCGATACCCAGCAACGGTTTCCGCTCCACCAAATGCTGCACCGTATTCACGACATAGCTTATGCTGCGCGGATCTCCCGGACCATCTGAAACAAACACTCCGTCCGGATTTAAATCCAGGATATCATTGTATTCGCTGTGGGCCGGTACTGCAATTACCTGGCAGCCACGATTAATAAAGGATTCGATTACCCCTCGCTTGGTTCCCAGATCAATTAACACTACTTTTTTATCGCCCTGACCAAATTTCATTATGTTTTTGCGGCTGACGTACTTAACCATATCACCAGAGGTAGCTTCGGCCGCTTTGCGGGCCTTTTCCATCAGCAATGCTTTATTGTCAATCCGGTCGGTTATGACACCTCCCATAGTTCCCTGATTGCGTAACACCCGGGTTAAAGCCCGGGTATCGATCTCGGTCAAAACTGCAATCTCACTTTTATTCAAAAAAGATATGAGGTCGGTCTCCATCTCATAGTGACTGGGGAAATCAGTGGCTTCCCGCATGACCAATCCTTTAACCATGGCCGCGTTGGAGGCAAAGCTTTTTTCATTGAATCCTACATTACCCACCAGCGGATAGGTCATGACCACTATCTGACCATAATAGGAAGGGTCGGTTATAATATCCTGATAGCTTATCATCGCGGTACTAAAAACCACTTCTCCTCCTGCCTTTATGCAGTCGTTTAATAGTCTGCCTGTAAATATCCTGCCGTTTTCAAGTACTAAATATCCTTTCATAACACCACTCCTCACACTATTAGGCCGTCTCTTGCTGCGATCACACCGTTTACCATGGTTAAACAGGGCCAGCCTTGAAGTTCAAGACCCTTGAAAGGTGTATTCTTCCCCTTGGAATTAAATTTGGTTATATCAACCCGCTTTTTCAGGTTCGGGTCAATTATCGTTATATCGGCGGTGCTGCCCGGATTGAGAGTTCCTTTTTCCAATCCCATAATCCGAGCCGGACCGGCCGTAAACAATTGCACCATCTTTTCCAGGTCTATTATTCCTTGGTTAACCAGCCGGTCCATAATTACTGCCACTGCCGTTTCCAGGCCGGATATACCGTTGGAGGCCAGATTATATTCACAATCTTTGCTCTCCTGATGATGGGGAGCGTGATCGGTGGCAATACAATCTATCGTTCCATCTTTAATCCCTTCCCATAATGCTTCCACATGTTCACGGGAACGCAAAGGCGGATTGACCTTGGTATCCGCATCATAGCTTCCCACTGTTTCATCGGTAAGAGTCAGATGATGAGGGGTTACCTCGCAGGTTACATGGATGCCTTCCTTACGGGCCTGCCGGATCAGATTAAGCGAACCCATGGTTGAAATATGGCAGATATGCACATGGGCTCCGGTCAGCCGGGCCAGTAAAAGGTCGCGTGCTACCATCAACTCTTCCGCCTCAGCGGGTATACCCGGTAAACCATAATAAGTAGAATAGAAACCTTCATGCATCTGGCCGTCACGCGATAAATGCAAATCTTCACAGTGGGAAAGCACCGGGAGTTTGAACATTTTGGCATAAGTCATGGCATTGCGCATAACCGATGAATTCATGACCGGTTTGCCGTCATCGGATACGGCGATACAGCCTGCTTCTTTCAACTCTCCCATGGCTGTGATTTCATTGCCTTCCTGGCCTTTGCTGATACAGCCGATGGGCAGGACATTCACTACCCCGGTCTGGCGGGCTTTATCCCGGATAAAAGCTGCTACCGCACCGTTGTCAACCACCGGATCAGTATTGGGCATGCAGCACACGGTGGTAAATCCACCGGCGGCCGCTGCTCTGGTCCCGGAAGCTATATCCTCCTTATATTCATAGCCCGGTTCGCGCAGGTGCACATGTATGTCAATGAAACCGGGGCAAACCAAATTACCGGCCGCATCAATCACCTCAGCACTTTTATGCCGGATATTTTTAGCGACTTTGCTGATTTGGCCGTCTTCCACCAGCACATCCAAAGCTTCCTTAATTCCGTTATAGGGATCAACTACTATTCCGTCTTTAATTATTAATTTCATCTTTGGAGCCTCCCATCATCAAAAACAGCAGGGCCATTCTGACCGCAACGCCATTGGTAACCTGTTCATTGATGACTGCATGATCACCATCGGCAATTTCGCTGGAAATCTCGACCCCTCGATTCATAGGTCCGGGATGCAGAATTAAAACATCATCTTTAGCTTTTTTAAGCTTGTCCGGTGTAAGCATGTAATAATGGGAATATTCCTGCAAGGAGGGGAAAAGGCCTTTCTTCTGACGTTCCATCTGGATGCGCAGAAGGTTGATCACATCTACTCCATCCAAGGCTTCTTTCAGATTGTAATAGGCTTTCACTCCCAGTTTTTCAATTTCGGGAGCCATTAAGGTTGATGGTCCTACCACTCTGATTTCACAGCCAAATTTACTCAGGCCATATATATTGGACCGGGCCACCCGGCTATGCAGAATATCACCCACAATGGCTACTTTAAGTCCTTCCAGGGTTCCCTTCTGTTCTCTTATGCTGAACATATCCAACAAGGCCTGGGTGGGATGTTCATTGGCGCCATCACCGGCGTTGATCACCCGCATGCTGGTATTGCGCGCTACATAATTGGGCGTACCGCTCATGGAGTGTCTCATCACCATCACATCAAAGCCCATGACTTCAATGGTCTTTATGGTATCGCGCAGGCTCTCGCCTTTTTGTACGCTGCTGGTTGATACCGCCAGGTTTACCGTATCGGCGCTTAAATATTTGCCGGCGATTTCAAAGGAGGTTCTGGTCCGGGTACTTGGTTCATAAAAGACCGTAACCATCGCCTTGCCTCTTAAAGCCGGAACTTTTTTAATATCTCTCCTGATAACATCTTTCATCGGAACGGCAGTGTTAAGTATTAATTCAATTTCTTCCCGGGTAACGTCTTTCAATCCCAGTAAGTCTTTCTTCCGATCCAGTTTCACCTTCCGACCTCCTCTCTAAATTCACAAATATGGGGATATTACTACCTTCGGTTCGCACAGCCAACCTGAGCGGAAAGCTGCGCTATTATGTCATCCTGAGTGTCAGTGAAGGATCTTAGCGCTCGGAGCTGGAAAGATCCTTCACTGCGTTCAGGATGACATTCATCCGTCCCCGGTTAAATAGCAGGAGTAAAATCTTCCTTTTAGATGTCCTACCCTGCACTACCCTAATTACAAAAAAGTCTTCCCCGTCAGCATGACAGGGAAGACTTTAGTCTTTCGCGTTTCTCCCTTGCCAGCCTCTCGGGACCAGATTAAAGGGTTTATATTATTCTTTTAAAATTTCCTTAAGTATCACTTCATCCTTGCCGTCGATTTCAGTCACCATAACTGAAATCACTTCGCTGCGTGAGGTTGGAACGTTTTTCCCGATAAAATCGGCCTTGATAGGCAATTCCCGGTGTCCTCGGTCAACCAGCACCGCTAGTTGAATACATTGGGGTCTTCCCAGATCAATCAAGGCATCCAGCGCAGCTCGTGCGGTTCTTCCGGTATATAATACGTCATCCACCAGAATAATTACTTTGTCGGTAATATCAAAATACACTTCAGTGCGGTGTACCTGAGGTTGTGCGGCCAGAGTAGTTAGATCATCACGATAAAGGGTAATATCCAAAATGCCTACCGGAACTTTTACTTCTTCGATTTGTTCAATGCGTTCCGCCAGCCTGTGCGCCAGAGGCCCTCCTCTTCGGCGAATACCAACTATGGCTACATCTTTGACCCCCTTGTTTTTTTCGATAATCTCATGAGCTATCCTGGTTAGCGCGCGTTTTATGGCCATTTCATCCATAAGTATTTTCTTATCATGCAGTTCCACCCTAATCCCCCCTTTGTGTTTACACAAATAAAGCCCGCCATCGTAAGACCGAAGGCGGGCACACTTATCCCCTATTCCTTGCTAGCCTCACGGGGCCAACTTAAAGGTTCCTAAATGATTGTAAAGCAACACATGAAATAAAGTCAATCATTATTTTCTTAACTCAGCCAGTATACGTTCAAAATATTCCGGCAAAGGGCAGGTAAATTCCATATATTCGCCGCTGCGCGGATGTATAAAACCTAACAGGCAGGCGTGCAAAGCTTGGGAAGTGAGATTGAAGTGTTTCTTGCCCGAGCCGTAAACGGCATCTCCTACTACCGGATGCTGAATATAGGCAAAATGCACGCGAATTTGATGAGTTCGTCCGGTCAATAATTTTACTTTTACCAGGGTGTATTCACCAAACCGTTCCATGACTTCATAGTTGCTTACAGCCGGCCGTCCATCTGCCGTAACGCTCATTTTCTTGCGGTCGGCCTGACTTCTGCCGATCGGGGCGTCTATACTTCCCAGGTTCTCTTTTATATTGCCGTGAACCAGGGCTATATATTCACGATTAATGCTGTGAACTTTGATTTGTTCGGCCAGGCTGCGGTGGGCAGCATCGTTTTTAGCGGCCATCATGACCCCGGAAGTATCTTTGTCCAGACGGTGGACAATTCCGGGCCGCAGCTCCCCATTTATGCCTGAAAGGTCGCGGACATGAAACATCAGGGCATTGACCAGGGTGTTGTCCCAGTTACCATGGGCAGGGTGAACTACCATACCTTTAGCTTTATCCAGTACCACTACATCTTCATCCTGATATAGGATTTTCAAAGGCAGGTTCTGCGGTTTAATATCAATCGAATGCGGTTCAGGTATGACCACTACGATCTCATCGCCTTCATGTACCCGGTAACTGGCCTTGACCGATTTACCATTGACTTTGATTTTATCCTGATCATTGAGCAGCTTGACGGATGAGCGGGATAAACTTTCCAGCATCTCGGCCACAAATGAATCAAGCCTTTCCCCTTCCATATTTTCTTCCACCAGGAGGGTTTCAATCTCTTTCATCTTTTTCCTCACTTCCGTCTATGAACAATATATAAATTACCAGCAGAATACCTCCGCATACTATTCCTATATCAGCTACATTAAAAACCGGGAACCAGCCTAAATCAAAGAAATCCCGGACATAAGAATAAAGAAAGCGATCCATAAAATTACCAATAGCACCACCGGCTATGATTCCCAGAAAAAATTGAATACTCTGTACCGGTTTATATTTGTAAACATAATAGAATATTGCTCCCACCACGGCGGCTGCACAAATAAGTGAAATCCAGGACTGGCCTGCCAGGATACTAAAAGCCGCGCCAGGATTGTGGACATAAGTAATATTCATCAGGTTATCAATAAAGGGCCGGCTTTCCCCCAGTCTTAAAGCAGTCATCACCCAGAATTTAGACAGCTGATCTATCACCAGGACCAGCAGCATACTTACCCAGAAGGTCAATTCTTTATCCTCCCCGATGCACAATTTCACATCTGAGAGTTCTGCATAATTCCAAAAACCCCATT
>DHSK01000199.1:12538-19438 GCA_002408445.1 Syntrophomonas sp. UBA5288 | reverse complement strand
CCGGTTGCTGCCCCTCCATAGACCATGTTAATGGCAGCCAGCTCACTCTCCGCCTGTACGAAGGTTAATCCCTTGGGTGGCATCTTGCGGGCCATGTATTCGGCAATTTCGCTGGAGGGGGTAATGGGATAGCCAAAAAAGGCTGCACATCCGGCTATGAGTGCACCCTCAGCCAGGGCTTCATTTCCTTTCATGAGTATCTTTTTCATGGTATCACTCCCTCTCCACTACTATTACCAGATCGGGACACATCAGTGCACATATCCCGCAACCGGTGCAATTATCAGGTTGAAGTGCCGCAACCGGGTGGTAACCCATAACATTTATATTGTTATGGTCCAACCCCAGCACATCTTTGGGACAAAAATAGACACACAGCTCGCATGCTTTGCAACGTCCGGTATCAAAGCTAACGATCCCTTTCGCCATACTGCACTACCTCCTCAACCGGCCGAATCCATTCAGGCCGTAAAAACAATCTTATTTTTCTCACAATCTCTCCGTAGATTGAATACGTTTCTTCAAAGAACCGCTCCTCCACCGCCAGAAACCGAATGGGTAAATGCAGATTTTGCGCATAGCTTTCAACTTGCTTATGGCCCTGTATTATAGTCTCCATGTCAGTTTCTTCCACCAGATTGGGGTTACTGATGATACCGGTGAACTTGAAGCGGGCAACCTTCTCCAGATTAGTTTTGAGCTTTATGATTTCTTCCAATGATGCCGCAAACGGCCGGTAAGGGTTTATCACCAGCAAAAACTCAAAATCACGTTCCAAGATATATCTATTGAGATAACCCAGCACTACCGCACCTGCTTCATCTCCGGCCAGGTCAATAATCATTTCATTATCCTGCCGTATATAACCCAGTATTTCAGGGGGAATGCTCGGCACATCGCCAAAAGATAAATCTCCGTGAGGAGCCACCACCTGTATTCCCTGCCGGGTCAAATATTTTTCCATTTCTCTTGAAGCAAAAAAGGGATTAACCAGATCAAGGTCAGCCAGTACCGTATGGTTGGATTGGGTTGAATGTTCGAGTGCCAGGTCTAGTGCTAATTCGGTCTTGCCGCTGCCAAAGCCGCCAGACAGGATGATGATGCTCAATGCCTTACCTTCCGACCTAAATACTTATTGGAAGTAATGATAGAACAGAATATAAGTAAAATCAACAATAATTTTCTTCTATAGCCAAATATCCTACTATAAATATTGGGAAAATAAAAAGCAGTAAGTTATCCTTTAAAAGGTCTTACTGCTATTTATTAACTTTTAACTATGCAAAACCAGTTGCGACTCTCAGATAGACAAATTGCAGGATTTGGGGCATCTGTATTGAATCAGAAACTTTGCTGATCGACGAACATATCGGAGAGTTGCGCTACCATAGTCTCCAGGCTGTCTTCATCTAATTCCAGTAAATCCATAGCCTCGGCAGAGAGAGGATACATCATGCCGTCCAGGCCTATTCCTATCCCCATGGACAGGCACAAGGCATCAGCCATATGTACGATAGCCGTGAGTTTCTTATTTATTTGGGCCTTTTCCGGGGAGTGATGCATAGCAATGGCCTCGACCAGTTCAGGCGGCAAATTCCATTTTTCCGCCACTCGGGCACCGACCAGAGCATGATTATAACCCAGTATTTCATTTTCAGCTTCAGAAAAAGGAATGTCGCCAACCATAACCCGGGCGACAACAGCCTGATAGCCTTTTTTAAGATGACTGTTAAGTATTACTTTGCCGATATCATGCAGCAATGCTGCCGTATAGGCCAGATCCAGAGAATTGAACTTCACCGTTTTCGCTATGAACCGGGCGGTCATCGCCGCACACTGGGAATGCCGCCATAGTTCACCCGGAGCCAGTGCGTATCCTTCCATTTCCTGACTTAAAATGTCACTAACGGATGCAGCCATAACTATGCCGCGTATAGTTTTGAAGCCCAGATAAATAATGGCGTCAGTTACGGTCGATATGCGGCGCGGGAACCCATAATAAGCTGAATTCGCTAATCTTAAGACTCGGGCGGTCATGCTCTGGTCCTCATTCAAGACATTGTTTATCTGCTGAGCTGTAGAATCGGGGTCTTCCGTTAATTTCATAACTTTAACGGCCACCTGCGGCAGTGATGGCAAGTCATCAACCGATTCAACGATTGACTGCATACTCACCCTCTCCATTTATCAGCCCTCCTCGCCAACTATTTCCAGTTGTTTATTTTACGTTCCAAAGTATCTTTATATTCCGCGAAGTCTTTTGCCACCTGATAAAACAAACGTTCTATATCAAAACGGGTCAGGGACATATCATCCGGTTGTAATACTTCGATAGTACGAAATTCTTCGTTTATGATAAATTTCAGGGCATCTTCGATCGTATCGGCATAAAAACTCACTATTACCGGCGCATATGCCACCGGCTTACCGGTAATATCATCGATTATGCTGTACACTTCCAGGCTCACATCGATATCTTCAATATGAATACCTTGAATAGGTATATTTCTGACCATCGATACTTTATGCTGCCTTATTTGTTCGGCCTGTTGTTCCACATTGCGACCGCTGCTAAAAAGCTTGCCCATTTTTGGTTTTCCAATGTAGTCGAACCTTACCTTCATTTTTAAACTGCTGCTCAAAGAGTTCTTCCTCCCAAACCTTTTATACTAGTTTCAATTATTATATAAAGCACAAGATAGTTCAGCCATCAAGAGTCCTATTGCTGCAACCAGCCCTTCACCATAATTAAAGTCAAAGCTGAATACCGGCTTTACTCCCAATTCATCCAAAACAATCTGATGTCCTTTTTCAAGCGCAAGACTGGGGGCTATAACATACCGGCCCACCCGTTTATCCCTCAGGCTGGCCAGTAATGCGGCTACGGCAGTAACATAGCCATCCAGCATGACCGGAACTCCCTGGTCTACCGCTTTCAATATAAAACCAGTCAAACCGGCAATCTCCAACCCACCGAATCGGCTCAGCAAGTCTATAATATTTATTTCAGGACAACGCTGTGCAATGGCTTTATCAATTATATCGATTTTCTGACCAATTACTTTATCATCGGAGGACCCGCATCCGGTTACATAACCAGGGTTATTACCGGTTAAGACCGAAGCAATGGCTGCGGCACAAAGAGTATCGCCAATACCGATTTCTCCTATTCCTATTATATCAAAACGGCTGCCGTCAATGTGTTCCCAGAGCTTAGGAGCACTGGCAAGCGCCTCTTCCACTTGATCCGGTGTAAGAGCGTCCCCATATAGAAAATTGCGACTGCCGGAAGTTACTTTGCAATCAATCAGAGCAGGATGATCGATATGCTCATATAATCCAACATCGGCAATAAACTCCGGACGTCCGATCCGGTCCAGAAAAAATGCGGTTGGTGCCAGCCGTTCTAAATGAGCAGAAACTATGCTGCCCGAATGCATCGGTGCATAGCGGGACGTACCTTCCCAACTGACACCATTATCTCCGGCATATAATATTACTGCATAATTCTTAGCCCTGCACTGCAATTCCCGCAAATATCGCTGCAGTTGATTAATACTGCCCAAATGCTCTACATTTTCTGTTTGCCGTTCCAATATATTCTATTCCCCTTAATGCTATATTTCTCCTGCTTATGCCTGAGAAACTCCATTCGTCCGACAACTTATTTATTCCCGGCCAATTGCACTAATCGTTTGACTTCGGCTGCAGTCAAACAGCGATATTTACCTTTGGGAACGCCGTCCAGAGTAAGAAAGCCAAAACCGGTCCGGGTCAGGCTTAAAACCGGGTGGGACACCGCCGCGCACATTCGCCTGACCTGCCTTTTACGCCCTTCATGGATAATGATCTCCAGCAGTGAGTTGCTCCCGCTCACTTTTAATACTTTCACCCGGGCCGGGGATGTTATCACATCTTCCAGTTTAATGCCCTCTTCCAGCTTTTTCAGACTGGATGATGCAACTATTCCTTTAACCCACACCCAATAGGTCTTGTCTATTTTATAACGGGGATGAATCATATGATTGTTGAAATCACCATCATTGGTTAAAAGCAAAAGCCCTTCACTGTCGAAATCAAGTCTTCCCACCGGATACAGTCTTTTACCGGCAGGCACAAGTTCAACTACCGTCGGCCTGCCCCGGCTATCGGAGACCGCACTAAGATATCCCCCCGGTTTATTTAATAATATATATAGAAAAGATTCCGGTTCCACCCGGCCGGAGTCAAGTTCTACCAAATCCGCTTCCGGGTCTATTCTAATGGCCGGGTCATTTACGATCGAGCCGTTTACCTGGACTCGTCCATCTCTTACCATTTGTTCGGCTTTACGCCTGGAAGCTGCACCGGCCCTGGCGAGATAATGGGCTATTTTCATCTTATTATCTTTCTCATTATTTGCCATTTGATAATATACTTCCTGTAATTAAGAATAATATTCATGTATTTCTACAACCTAAGTTTATCTCCTTTAAAACACCCCTGGTATAAAGAACTGCTATTTACTTAGTTCAGGGACAGGATTATAATGTGGAATAATCATTGATTTTGTGGAGGTAAATTATGCCGGGTCAGAATATTGACACTGATAAGATAAAACAGGCTGTTACTATGATGCTTGAAGCTATCGGTGAGAATCCGGAACGGGAGGGTCTGGTTGATACTCCGGCCCGCGTAGCCCGCATGTACCAGGAAATATTTGAGGGTCTGAGAGAGACACCGCAGGATTTTCTAAAAGTTTCATTTACCGAGTACCACGACGAACTGGTGCTGGTTAAGGACATTCCCCTGTATTCCATGTGTGAACATCATTTATTGCCCTTCTACGGTAAAGCCCATGTAGCTTATATTCCCCGGGGCGGAAAAGTTGTGGGAATAAGCAAACTGGCAAGAGTAACCGAGTCTTTCGCTCATCGTCCGCAACTACAGGAAAGACTTACATCCCAAATCGCCGACTGCATAAATGAGACTTTGCATCCTTACGGGGTAGCGGTAGTAATCCAGGCGGAACACATGTGTATGACCATGCGGGGAGTCAGAAAACCAGGCGCCTTAACCGTAACCTCTGCCGTCAGGGGCATATTTGAAACCAGCCAGGCCTCCCGCGCCGAGGTATTCTCATTGATAAATGGGTAGTAAGTTGATTCAACACAGAAGGACACAGATTTTAGTATGATTAACACTGATTTTTTTTTACTCTTATCCCTACGAGCAAAAGCAAATTGCCTTCCCCATCCCCTGACCTAAGAGTCCGCAGGTTGGTAGACAAATCAGTGTTAATCATATTGGATCAGTGTCCTTCAGTGTTTAATTATTATCTGAACAGCAGATTGCATATGTATACAGCCGCTATGAAACCGGTGAGGTCTGCGGTGAGGCCGGTGACTATGGAGTAGCGGTATTTTTTGATGCCGACTGAACCAAAATAGACCGTTAGTACGAAAAAGGTGGTATCAGTGGTACCCTGCATTACGGAGGCCACCCGGCCGATAAAGGAATCAGGGCCATACACCCGCATCAGTTCGGTAGCCATTCCCAGTACCCCGCTGCCGGATAAGGGGCGCATAAGCGCCAGGGGCAATACTTCCGGAGGCGCTCCCAGAGCAGCCGCCAGAGGCATGATCGCCCGGCTTAAATATTCCATGGCCCCCGAAGCCCGGAATACGGAAATAGCCATCATCATTCCCACCAGAAAAGGGATTATTTTAACCACGGTATAAAAGCCTTCTTCCGCTCCTTCCACAAAGGTTTCGTATACCGGTACCTTCTTGAAAAAGCCATACAGCGGTATGGCCAGCAGCAAGAAAGGGATGGCCCATTTGGATACAACCGTAAGTATGGTCAGCAGCATTACCTGCCCCTCCCCCACCTGCTTTTGGTTCGGAACCAGTAATCGAGAGAAACAGCGATGGTCATGGCTATCGCGGTCGCAAAAATACAGGGGCCTACTATTTCGGTAGGATTGGATGAGTTAAAAGCAACCCGAACCCCGATTATGGTAGCAGGCACCAGGGTAATGCAGGAGGTGTTAAGGGCCAAAAAAGTGCACATAGCCCGGGATGCTTCTTCATGACCCTGGTTAAGTGTTTGCAGTTCCTGCATGGCTTTCATGCCAAATGGAGTGGCGGCATTACCCAGCCCCAGTACATTAGCGCTTATATTAAGAATTATTGCTCCCATGGCCGGATGATCAGGGGGAACAGTGGGGAACAGCTTAATCGTCAGCGGTCGCAGCATACGGGCCAGACCGCTGATCATCCCGCCTTTTTCAGCAATTTTCATAATACCAAGCCATAAAGCCATAATCCCGATAAGATCAAAGCATACCTGCACCGCACTCCGGGCCGACTGCAAGGCCGCCTCCGTCACCACCTCAATATTGCCATTAAGAGCCGCCACCACAATACCGGATACCAGAAGCAACAGCCATATAATATTAAGCAATACTCCACCCCCAGCGAATAAAATTCAATACTGAAGGACACAGATTTTTTCTTCGCTTCGCTTTACGAAATAAAGTAATTAATAGCTCCATTCCAATTAACCGATAGCTGCATGCCACAATCACCTGACATGTCTCATAATCCGTAGCCTGCCCTACGGCCCCAACGCTAGGAGTGGACCTCGCCTCAGGTCTGGGTGTTTACGTGTTATGCTCTACACCGGCCTGAAGGGCTATCGCCCTGTAGACCGGCCTACGGTTTTGAATTTTCAAATCAGTGTCCTTCTGTGTTGAATTCACCTCTGATTCTTTTTAGAGGGTATGTTTGCGGGCAAAAAAATAGAACAGCTCCATGGCAAGAGCTGTTCCGAGGACTAAGTAGTTACTCTGAGAGTTTTGCATAATTAACTTTTTCCTATGATTAAGCAGTAACTTTGCAAATGTCATCCTGAGGCAAA
>DHSK01000199.1:0-12236 GCA_002408445.1 Syntrophomonas sp. UBA5288 | reverse complement strand
GGGGTTTTTGGAATTATGCAAAACTCTTACTCTTTATGGCATTTGCGTTCCATTATGCTTTCGATTTTGTCAATAATTTGGGGTGCGAGGTCTACTACACGTTCCGCTAACGGGTTGCCGGAAACAGAGATTAACCTGACATCATTCATCCTTACCACCAGGAATCCTATCGGTCGGACGGATACCCCGGCGCCACTGCCACCGGCGAAAGGCAATTCCTGATTTCTGGACCCGGTTATCTCGTACTCCCCGCCTCCGGCGGCAAAGCCACATGCCACCTGGGATATAGGAATAATTACGGTGCCCTCGCTGGTTTCCACCGCATCGCCCACAACGGTGTTTACATCTACCATTTCCTTTATACTTTGCATGGCAGTTTTCATCAGACTCTCAATCGGATGGGCGGTCTTCTCATTTTGAGCATCCATTTAAATACCCCCTGACTTTTAAAGCAAGTACCAAGCTAGTTATAATGATAATATGTACTATCCTCATCTTTAATATACAAACCAGATAACTATTAATGCCGGGCTTATTAAAATCAGGTTCGTTGTTTAAAGTCAGCTGCTGCAATCTGCTGCGGCTGCTGATGGCGCTTATCAGACTGCCCTGAAACGACCAAAGAAAACCGGTCAGTATGGCAGTATCCATCGCATCATCACTGCCGGCCCGGGTTTTCCATTCAATCTTTTCAATAACCAGCCATCTAAAGATGCGTGAACTCAGAAACAGGTTGTTTTTAAAATTATGCAGTTTAGTACTTATTTGCTGGGGGAACTGGACCAGGCGGGTGGCAAGGCCCGGCTTGGGAGCAGCATTATCAGATTTAGAGCCGGACACCAGCGATAGGATATCTTCAAAACTATAACAGAAATCCTTTTGAATGATACCGAAATTGGATACGATATTCATTTGAAATAATTTATCAGGCTCAGCACTGACCAGGGAAGCCTTTATGGTAACCCTGAAATATAAGAGCAGAGGCAAGATAAATAGCAGCAGTAACACAGACCACAAAACCATAATCATGCAGATACTCCTGTTTTAGATTATGGTTTCCAGTCCAATCCAGTTTATACATTAATCACTACTCTTTTTAGCTTTTTCAATTATCTTTTCTATTTCACTTATCATCTTAATCATTTCATCATCTACATTGAGATTAGGCCTTCCCATCCGGAAGGTAGGACAATGAATATTATAGTCCACAATCTTCTTTACTATTTTCTCCATTTCCAGGCGCTGTTCAAAATAAAAAGAAGCCTTCTTCTTATTAAATCGCGTCATGCTAACGGACAAATTTTGGTCGGACACTACCATCTCCGTATAGCGTTTGAAGTATTCAACTTCCTTCCAAAACTTTTCAATCAAAGCGTCTATTTCTTTACCCAGTTCAATCCAAAAAGGTGCACAATCATTATCTTTTAAAATTTTAAAGGCCATCCTTAATTCAGCCGGTTCAAATGGATTTTCATATAAATCAATCGGTTTGCCTTTACCTTCGAGATTATCAAAATCACCTTTGGCCCTGGCCTTGCGTATCTGCTCTTCCACCAGGTCCTGGGTACTGCTCATATACCGGGCCAGACGCCGGTTCTGCTGAGCCTTTATCTTGATTTCCTCTTCCAATGATTTTTCAGACACCGTCACGCCTCCTTAAGGTCAGGCAATTCCTTTAGACTGGATAAGCCAAACAAACGTAAAAACTCTTCTGAGGTACGATATAGCATGGGTTTGCCCACAGCGTCCTTATGCCCCGCTTCCTCGATAAGCCCCCGGTCCAGCAGATTTACAATAATTTTATCCGATCTGACCCCGCGAATATTTTCGATTTCCAGCCTGGTTACAGGCTGCCGGTAAGCTATTATAGCCAAAGTCTCCAGTGTGGCCGGTGACAGTCTTTTCTTGACCGGTTGAATCATGCGGTTCAGGACGCCGGAAAGCTGTGGTTTAGTAGCCAGAGTATAGCCATCATCCCCTCGCAATAACTGTATGCCTCTTTTATTATCATTATACTCCGCTGTCATTTCCAGTAAAATCTCTTTTAAATCTATGAGCGGCACATCCAGAGTCTCTATCAACTGTTCCATTGATACCGGTTCTGAATGCACAAAAAGTATCGCCTCAATGGCAGCCTTAATTTCATCACGCATTAACATAAAACTACCCCACTCGTAAAGAGAGTATTATTTCACCAAACTCATTCTCCTGTTGTACGGCCACTTTCTGCTGTTTAACCAACTCCAGCAGAGCAATGAATAAGGCGAGCTGTTCCCTGCGTTCCACCCCCGCCAATAATTTCTGGAAAACCGTCCCCTGGTCCCGTCTGCCTAGTATTTGCAGTATCTCCTCCATCTTGAGTTTAACATCTATATCCGTAAGAGCTATATCGTAGGTTTTCTGATCTGCTTCCTGCCGGTGGATGGAACGATAGGCCCGGGCCAGGGCATTTATACTGGCAATTATTTCTTCCTTTTCATCCCATTCATAAACCGCCTGACGGAAAAACAGCCTCTGTTCCTTGCCGCTATCCCGGTCGCCCAGAAAATCGGCAGCCTGTTTATATTGGCGGTAATCCAGCAGTTTTTGGACCAGTTCCTGGCGCGGGTCTGCCTGCTCTTCATCATCTATTGCTTCGGTCTGCCGCTTCGGTAGCAGCATACGCGACTTCAGGTTCAAGAGATAAGAAGCCATGATTAAAAATTCTCCCAGGACCTCCAGGTTGTAATCTCCGGTCAGATGTAAATGTTCCATATACTGTTCGGTAATTACAGCCACGGGAATATCATAAATATCTATTTGATTTTTCTCTATCAAGTATAGCAGCAAATCGAGCGGTCCGTGAAAGACCTCTACATCTACCACATACTCCATCATTCTACCTCCAGATCAAAAAACAATTGCATACAACAAACCGCCCAGGATATTGGCCAGAGGCAGAAATATTTTGCCTGCCATGCCGGTAACTATTAACAGGAGCAGAATTAACGGCCCGTATTGTTCCAGGGAATAAACAAAAGCCGTACCGGAATCAGGCAGCAATCCGGCCAGAATTTTCGAACCATCCAGAGGAGGAACCGGAATAAGATTAAAAGCTGCCAGAATTAGATTCAGCTGAATTAGAGGAAATATCAATTTTATTACTATGACAGCAGTACTCACTGCCATACTGCCGTGATAAGTTCCCTGTATGGGATTGAACCCGATAAGGTTTAGAATCAGTACTCCGATAAAGGCCAGCAATAGATTCATAGCCGGTCCTGCCAGGGAAACCAGCATCATGCCCTTCTTAAATCCAGCCTTTTTAAACTCCAGCGGGTTAACCATGACCGGCTTCGCCCAACCAAATCGAAAAATCATCAAGGATATAAAACCCACCCAGTCAATATGGGGAAGCGGATTGATGGTGAGCCTCCCTTCCCGGCGGGGCGTACTGTCACCTAACCAGGTAGCCACCAGACCATGGGCATATTCATGAAAGGTCAGAGCTATAATTATGGCCGGGAGTGAAATAAGCATGTTTTCAATTGACTGCACTATTTAAATCTCCTTCTCTAATCCAATGACGTACCTCATCCAGCTCATCATCGCGGTTTGATACCAGTCCGTCAAGTTTTAAATTATAAAGTCTATCCATTATGAGTTTATAAACCGGTCCCGGTTTCAGGCCCAGCTTTTTCAAGTCATGACCGTTAATAGCGATATGTACTGTTTCTTTGCGATCCAGATAATGGACTACGTTCTCCCAGGCAGTTTCATCCTTCAAACAAAGCAACAGATAGACCAGACATTCGGAACTGTAACCAGCCAGATAGTGATCGAGTACACTGGGCTTCCACTCGTTATGTTCCATTATCTGCCGGGCCAGCCGGCTTATTTGCAAAGAACCCCTGATGCAACGCTGAGCATGATTATCCAGGGGATAGCGCTTAAGCACCTCTTCCATCTGCAGCTCGTTCAAGTTAGATATAATAAACATAATATACACTAACCAGCGCCTGGTGTCAGTCCGGAAATATCTTTCATCCCACCAGCCCAGTACCAGGGCTATTCTTTTTAAGGTATCTTCATCAAGTTCATCGAGTTTGACTTCCGGTAGAATATATTGCCACACCCCGATCTCTTTCATTCGCTTTAAAGAAGGTACCGGGTCTTTCTCATTTAATATTAATATCAGTTCCTGCAAAATGCGCTTATAAGACAATTTGCCCAGGAGTCTCCGGTCGATGGCATCGCAGGCAAACCGCAAAGTATCGGGTTCAATATTAAAACGATAACGCTGCTCGAACCTTATGGCGCGCAGAATCCGGGTAGGGTCTTCCACAAAACTTAAATTATACAAAATCCGGATGCAGCCCTGTTCCAGATCTTTCTGTCCGCCGAAATAGTCGATCAGATCACCAAACTGATCAGGATTAAGACAAATGGCCAGCGTATTGATGGTAAAATCACGCCGGTACATATCCTCCTTGATCGATGACCTTTCTACGGTAGGAAGCGCGGCCGGGAATTCATAATATTCCGTTCTGGCGGTAGCAACATCAATTTTAGTCCCATCGGGCAGCTTTACCATCGCGGTACGAAAACGTTCGTGCACCCGTAATTTACCGCCCAGACGTTCCGCCAGTTTTACGGCTAACTCGGTTCCGTCCCCTTCTACTACCAAATCCACATCATAATTGGGTACTTTAAGCAACATGTCCCGCACATAACCCCCCACACAATAAACCCTGTATTGCAAGTTGGCCGCGATCTCACCGGCTGTTTCCAGCATGTAAAGAATGCGTGAAGGCAGCCTTTGCTGCATAAGTTCACGGTAGTTCACCGTTTCTCCTTCACTAAAAGTATAAAGTACTTCATAGTCTTCGGGATAATCATCACCATGCAAAGTTCTTAAAATATCTGTTCGGGATACTATACCCATTAGTCGCCCTTCATCTATTACCGGCAGCCTGCCAATATCATATTTAACCATTAGCTTTTGAATCTCATCCACCGGAGTTTCCGGCAATACCGAGAGCACCTGCGTTGTCATAAAACCTTTGACCGGTGCATGTCCCAGTTCGTGAATCATGGCCTTGTCTACATCCCGCCGTGAAATCACCCCTACCATATTGTCGCCTTCCACCACCGGCATACCGGTATGGCCATACCTCAGCATTATCCCCCCGGCTTCCGCCATGGTTATATATTTCGGAATGGTTTTTACCGGGGTGGACATGATATCCCGGGCTACTGCGGCCGGATGTATTTGTTTATCCAGACCGTTTAAAATCATGGTCGCCACTTCCGAAGTACTTTTGCTTTTCACCACGGCAGAAGCCGCCTTTTCATGGCCGCGGCCACCAAAGGGCTTCAAGATTTCATTTATCTTTACACAGTTAGACCTGCTTCTCCCCACGATATTTACTTTTCCTTGCATCAGGGCTACGACAAATACCGCATCACAGTTTTCAACTTCAAAGAGCCGGTAGGTAACTGCATCCAGCCCGGGTATAAATTCATCCGAATCGGATAGGGCTATGACCAGGTTTACATTATTGATTTTATAATGACGGGAAGTTTCCATCAGTTTTTGCAGAATCTTCCGCTGTTCACTGGAAAAAGGCTGTTCCATAAAGTTGGCGATCACCGCCAGATTAGCTCCCTTGGATAAAAGGAAAGCAACTGCCGCAGCATCTCTGGGCGTGGTCGATGAAAACAGCAGACTGCCCGTATCTTCATAAATCCCCAGGGCCAGAATAGTAGCATCGAATGGAGTCAAAGGTATGTTCTTTTTTTGCAATTCCTCTACCAATATAGTGGTAGCCGCCCCAAGAGTATGTACCTCTGTAATACTGCCGGTGAGATTTTCCGGAGTTACCGGATGATGGTCATATATATGCAAATCCACCTCAATATCATTGGCGGCATTTTTAAACTGCCCCAGGCGGTTTGCAATAGCCGTATCGACTATGATCAGCCGCTTTATCTGACTGATTTCGATTTCCCGCGCTTGCTTAATAGACAAGGAATCCTTATACAGAGCCATAAATTGCTTAACATTCTTGGCTACCGTTCCGGAAAAGGCTTTCACGGCTGCGGGATACAGCTTGCCCGCCGCTACCATTCCGGCCAGACCGTCAAAATCAAGTGCATTATGTGAAGTAATGATTTCCAAGTGCTTGTCTCCTTCATCAGATTGATGTTTGAATTATATCATAATCTCCCCAATATTTGGCATTATCATGCTTTAGTTAGTTTTGTTATTGATGGCATAAAGTTCCTATAATAAAAGTTTTGCATAATTAACTTCGAATGTCATCCTGAACGTAGTGAAGGATCTTGTAATCTCCGAGATGGGAAGATCCTTCGGCTTCGCTCAGGATGACAAAAAACCGTTATTCATAGCAATGACAAACGGGGTTTTGGGAATTAGCAAAACTCTTATAATAAAAGCCAGGCATAAGAACCGTCATCATGCCTGGCTTATATTAAGCGTCTAATTTTTAATGAACTTTATTTCTGCATTAATCTTTCCGGCAGTATTTCATTCCTAATTATATCTGCGTAGCTTTCCCTTCTGATTATAACCTCGGCGCTACCGTTGTTAACCAGGACCATGGCGGGACGGGGAAATTTATTATAATTGCTGGCCATGGAATAATTGTAAGCTCCGGTAGCGCTGACGGCCAGAATGTCTCCGCTTTCAATTTCCGGGAGTTCAATATCCCAGATCAGCATATCACCTGATTCACAGCAGTGGCCGGCTATGGAGACCGTTTCCGATGGCTCCTGGTCAGCTTTATTGGCAACTATTGCTTCATATTTAGCCTGATAGAGAATATGACGGGGATTATCAGTCATGCCTCCGTCCACGGAAACATACTTTCTTATGCCCGGAATGTCTTTGATACTTCCCACCGTATAGAGGGTTGTTCCGGCCGGTCCGGATATGGCGCGCCCGGGTTCCACGATTATTTTTGGCATCTTAAGGCCCATATGGCTGCATTTAGCCTTTACCGTGTTCATTACGGCTTCGGCCCATTGGCGGGCCGGCACCGGTTCATCGCCATTGCTGTAATAAATACCAAAACCTCCCCCCAGGTCCAGTTCATCCAACTCCAGCCGGCAGGTTTGTTTTATTTCACTCATAAAAGCCACCATAACCTCTGCCGTATGACTGAAGGATTCCATTTCAAATATCTGGGAGCCGATATGGCAGTGAATTCCAATCAGATTCAGGGTGGAAGTTTTTAGAGCTTCTTTTACTGCTTCCATGGCCTGTCCGGTGCTTAAAGTAAAACCAAATTTGGAATCTATCTGTCCGGTCTTGATATACTCGTGGGTATGGGCTTCTATTCCTGGTGACACTCGCAACATGATATCCTGGGTTACTTTAAGTTCCTGACAAACTTGATTTAGTAAATTAAGTTCCCATAAATTATCGACTACGATGCGGCCGATATGACTGGAAACCGCAAAACGCAGTTCTTCCCGGGTCTTATTATTGCCATGGAAATAGATTTTCTCCTGGGGAAAACCAACCTGTAAAGCAGTATATAACTCGCCTCCGGAAACTACATCGAGCCCCAATCCCTCTTCTTTTACCATGGTACAGGCAGCCAGACAGGAAAGGGTCTTGCTGGCATATATCACCAGGGAATCGCCTAAATCCGCAAACGCATTCCGAAACTTGCTGCAGTTATTTCGAAATACTTGTTCATCAAGTACATAAAGAGGTGACCCATATTCTTTAATCAAAGCTGCAGCCTCAATTCCGGCAATTTCCAAATGCCCTCTATCGTTTATTTTCATATTTTCAGCCAGATTCAAATAATCCACTCTCCTTGGGTAGTTATAAAAGTGTCGTTATTTTAACATTAGTCTTGATTATGCGTCAATGTTAACGGTCTAAAAATACATCATACATAAAATAAACCGGGTTAACTACCCGGTTGCAGAGCGTCAAAAAAGCCCAATAACTGCGTTATTAAGGAAAGACCGCTCAATCGACGTACGCATGTACGCCTCAATCGCGGTCTTCCCTTAATGATGAGCTTATCTCAATTTTGATAATTAAACATTTGCATACGATTATCAGGTTCAACATGTATAAGTACATTAGAATGAGGTATTTCCTTTTTTATTCTTTCTTCAATTAAATCACATAAATCATGTGCTTCCTGAATACTTTTGTCTGCTTTTAAGACCAGATGCAAATCAATATATGATACCTGCCCGGATTTTCTGGTGCGAAGATCATGATATTCAACATAATCGTTACAGCAGTTGCCTAAAATAGATTCAGTCAGGGCAATAACTTCATCATCCAGAGCCGTATCCATTAAAGGCCGAAAAGCCTTCCGGGTCAGTTCGTAGGCTGCTTTTACGATTAAAAGAGCCACCAGGATAGCCGCGATAGGGTCGAGCATCTGGTAGCCGGTCAGTTTAATTAGAAGCAAACCGATAAAAACTCCCAGTGAGGTATAAACATCAGTACGTAAATGCATCCCGTCAGCTTCCAATGCGATCGAATCCGTTTCCCGGCCGACTTTCAAAAGGTAGCTGGATACCAAAAAGTTCATTAAGGCTGAAAATCCCATAACGACAATACCCCAACCCGGATTAACGACCGACCCGCCTTCGGCAATTATTTGTATTTTGGCAATTGCCTCTTTGATAATCAGCCCGGCGGCAATAAATATTAGCAGAGCCTCAATCGTACCCGAGATGTTTTCTATTTTGCCATGTCCGTAAGGATGCTCCTTGTCCGGGGGCCGGGTGGAAGTCTTTACTGCAAAAAGAGCAATAAATGAAGCAAGTAAATCATTAGCCGAGTGAATAGCTTCCGATATTACGCTGATTGAACCTATTATTAGGCCTACGGTCAGTTTGGCAGACATAAGAATGGTGTTGCTTAAGACCGAAAACCAGGCTGCTTTACTCCGAACTTCCATTTCCAATTCAACCTCCATAGTTATAAAAAATGGGACTTCATTAATAATAATGAAGTCCCACGGATAACTAGCATCCTACCGTTGCTCATTAGAGCCCAGCACTAATCTGCCTGACCAGAATATCTAAATGTTAATACAGTATAGCATAACATTTCCGGAAATAAAAGAGTATTTTGCAGATTACCCTCTTTGTTTTATCTCATAATATATCGGGCTGGCCACACATATTGAAGAATAACACCCGAAGATAAAACCAAGCAGTAATGCCAGTATAAAGATCTTTATAGTTGATCCACCGAACAAGAAAAGGGTAACCAGCGGCAACAATGATGTTAATACGGTATTTATGGATCTATTTAAGGTTTGCATAATACTTTTGTTTAACAGTGTAGCTGTATCGTCCTTTTTCTTCATGCGCAGATTCTCTCTAACCCGGTCAAAGATGACTATGGTATCGTTGATAGAATAACCTATTACAGTCAAAATGGCGGCAATAAAAGCACTATCTATCTGCCACTGGAATATCGAAAACAATCCCAGCACAATCAGTACATCATGGAATAAGGCCAGCACGGCAGCCAGACCAAAAGTCCATTCAAAGCGAAAACTAATATACACCAGCATTAAAGCCATGGCTACCAGGACTGATAGAATCGCATTACGGGTTAATTCACTACCTATCGTGGCCCCAACGCTTTCCGCACTCTGATAGGTAACATTCTTAAATTTGGCTTCCAGTCCCTTGGTAATCTTACTGGTCTGCTGTTGATCTAACTCCATCGTGCGGATGAAAAACTCGTCACCGCTCTTCTGGATATTAGCCTCTTTAACTACACCCAGGTCTTCAACCGTAGCCCTTACCTCAGCTGCTGATATGGATGCATCCATTTTATAGCGTAAAAGTGAACCGCCTTTAAAATCTATACTAAGATTAAAACCTTGTGCAAACATAGATATAATCCCGGCGATAATCAATATTGAAGAAAAAATATAGAAATACTTTCTTTTCTCAATTAAATGCATGACTACCCTCCTTACACCCCATAGAGTTTGTTATTTTTGGTTATATCAGCACTTAAAACCAGGAGATAACGCGTAAAGGTCAAAGCCACCAGCATACTGGCTACAATACCTATAGACAGCGTCACTGCAAAACCTTTGATAGGTCCGGTTCCAAAATACATAAGTACAACCGCTGAAATCAACGTAGTAAGATTGGAGTCAAAAATGGTCCAAAAGGCTCGGTTAAAACCAGCCTCAATGGCGGCCTTAAGCGTCTTGCCCATTCGTAATTCTTCTTTTACACGTTCATATATAATAACGTTGGCATCCACCGCCATACCTATTGATAGAGCAAAGGCCGCAATACCCGGCAAAGTCAACACCGACCCAAATAGAGCCATGGTACCGAGGACCAGAATGGAATACAAAACCATACTGATATCTGCTATTAAACCAGGCAGACGATAATATCCCAGCATAAATATCAATACGGCTAAAAGTCCAACCAATCCGGCTTTAACACTCTTATTCAGAGAGTCGCTGCCCAGAGTCGGTCCTACTGTCCGTTTTTCCATTATTTTTAGGCTGACCGGCAATGCACCGGAACGTAATAATACCGCCAGGTCTTCCGCTTCTTTGGCAGTAAAATTCCCGGTTATTCTGGCCGATCCGCCTGTTATTGCTTCATCAACGGTTGGTGCACTGACAATTTTCTTGTCTATTACAATCGAAATAGGTTTGCCCACATTAGCCTGCGTAGCTTCGGCAAATAACCTGGTGCCTTCCTTGTCAAATTCAATATTAACTTCAGCACCCTGTCCACCTTGATTTACGGATGCTTTGGCATCTTTCAGATGTTTGCCGGTTACCAGCACTTTACCATTTTGATCCCAGAATTCCAGCTGAGCAGTGCTTTTGATAACATCAACAGCCTGTTCCGGATCCTTTAGTCCAGCTAATTCTACAACTACCCTTTTATCACCCTGTGGGTAGATAATTGGTTCACTTACCCCGAGTTTATCAACTCTGGTTCTTAATATTCCCACTGATTTTTGTATGGTGTCTGGCGTTATCTTCTGACCGCCGCTCTCCTGCGCTTCCAGAACAACGTGGAGACCGCCCTTCAAGTCCAGGCCCAAATCCAAGTTATTAATTATGGGCTTGTTCAGAAAATATGTCAGCATACCTAGCGCTATAATAATTGCCAAAATTATTGCAATACTGGTATTTTTTCGCACTACACATCCTCCTTCCACCTACTTTTACATACTCTTTATAAAAGTCTGGCATCATTAATAATCAATTCAAACTCACAGTTTAAAAAATTCGCCGCCCTTCGGCACATTAACATTCGGCTCAGGAATATCTCAAAATACTCCATTACCGGACAGATATTTATGTCTATGGTCAATTGCATAGTAATGACCCGGTTTTTCTCATTTATATCCAGCCTGGAATTTTCTACCGCATAATTAACCCGGTCATGGATATCAAATGTAGCCACATCCAAATTTCTTACCCGGTTGCGGTGTACATGTGATTTATCTGCCAGAATCAAAGCAGCTGCCACCTCATTGACCGGGTGGCCACTGCCTTCATCGTGATTTCCTATAGCGGCACATATGATAGATATTTCGTCCGGCTCCATCCCCAATCTACGAAGTATTTCCATTGCCATAAGGGCACCACTCTGGCTGTGACCGTTGCGGTTTACGACATTGCCGATATCATGCATGTAGCCTGCAATTCCGGCCAGTTCGGCCGTCCTCATATTATAGCCCAGTTTTGTCATTATTTCCCGACAAAGATGTGAAACCAGACCAATATGTACCGGGCCATGATCAGTATAACCCATGACTCCCAGATGTTCGTTGCCCTTGCTGATAAAGGTATTAACAAACTTATCTGCCTTTATACATTGCAGGGTTATCATATAATTCTACTCCTCGACTTTGTAGCCGATAGCCTTTTTTAATACTTCGATCTCAGTGTTGTCGCTGACCCGAATAAACAGGGACTCATCTTTAATCCTGGCTACTTCTCCTTTAATTCCGCCAATAGTCACAACCTTATCGCCTTTGCGAAGACTGTTGACTGTTTCAGCATGTTTCTTTTCCTTTTTTTTGTTGGGCAAAATAATAAAGAAATAAAAAATGGCCAGAAACACACCAAACCATACCGCCAGCTGCAACCATGAACTTTGCTGACTAGCTACTCCAAACATTCATATCACTCCTCATGTACAAAACTTTATATGACTTCGCCAATATGCGGCTAAATCCTTTGTTTATAACT
>DHSK01000168.1:11325-13638 GCA_002408445.1 Syntrophomonas sp. UBA5288 | reverse complement strand
ATATTCAAGTCCACCTCGAGATGGTAAACGGTGCCGGCAGCTTTACGATAGGCTCTGACCTTAAAGGGATTGTCGTTTTTCATCTGCAAGATATCCGCAATGTTATCCAGTACTGCTGCCACTTCACGATTTGTCATCCGATTACCCCATCCTGTTTCTCTTTTCTGCATCCAAAGCTTTAACCAGCTCATCGTAGTCTTCCTGCAGTTTATTCAATTCGTCCGCCAGGTTAAGCGATGTCAATACTGCTACCTTGGTAGTGGTCAGATTAGGATTACGCTGGGAAATCATTTTCATCCGCCGGTCTACATACGAGGCCAGCATCTCAATATATTCAGGGTTCTCTTCGCCCCGTACCGTATAGTCTTCATTAAATATTTCCACAGATACTTTAGTAACTTTATTTTTTACTTCAGCCATTAAAGTATGCCCCCTTCAGGTCAATATGTGTAATTTATTCGATATATGATTTAATATTTCCTTCTAGGAGCACCAACAAAACGTTTGAGTAACGGGGTTTCAGATGTTAGACGGGGACGCTCTTTCGATCGCAAAAGGGACATCCCCTCTTGTGACAGAAAGAATGTCCCTTGTAACACCTAGTGAGTACGTATTTACTTCCTGGCCAGTTCATTCAAATCCAGCCGTTTTCCTTCCACTACATAGATTACCATTTCGCCTACATTGGTGGCATGGTCACCGATGCGTTCCAGATGGACCGCAACCAGGAGCAAGGCCGTCGATTGTGGTATATTACGCTGATCCTGCATCATATAGGATAACAGTTCCCTGAATACCTGATTATAGAGGGCATCCATTTCTTGTTCCATAGGAATAAGTTTCATAGCCAGTGGAACATCCTTATCAATAAATGCCTTAAGTGCTGTTTCCACCATATCCTGCCCCAGGCGTGCCATCCGGGGTATATCGATCAATGGTTTGATATACTTCTGCTCATACAGTTGAATGGCGATTTCCGCTATATCTTCAGCTAAATCGCCCATTCTTTCGATGTCTACGATTATTTTCAATACGGTTCCAATCAGGCGCAGGTCTCCGGCCATGGGCTGCTTCAATGCGATCAGACTGAGGCATTTCTTTTCCAGTTCCAGTTGCATCGAATCAACCATGTCATCATTGGCAATTACCTCTTTAGCAAGAGCCATATCTTTTTCGACCAGAGCTTTTACAGAACGGGCTACCTGGTCCTGCAGCAGCCTTCCCATTTTAAGAATATCGTCCTCTACATGTTCCAATTCACTGTGCAACATTTCGTTAGCCATTAAAACTCCCCCTGTTTTTTAACCAAATCTACCTGTAATATAATCCTCAGTTCTCTTATCCCGTGGATTAACAAACAATTCCTCCGTGCGGTTAAACTCCACCAGATATCCGTTTAAAAAGAAACCCGTATAATCTGATACCCTGGCGGCCTGCTGCATATTGTGAGTAACAATTACTATGGTGTAATGTTCCTTGAGCTGAGATATTAATTCCTCCAGTTTGGAAGTTGAAATAGGATCGAGGGCCGAGGCCGGTTCATCCATTAGGATAACTTCAGGCTCAACCGCCAGAACCCGGGCTATAATCAACCTCTGTTGTTGTCCTCCCGACATCCTGACCGCCGGTGAATTTAACCGGTCACTTACTTCTCCCCACAAATTAGCCAGTTTCAGGCTTCTTTCAACTATGTCGTCAAGCTGGCTTTTCTGCTGAATTCCATGAATCCGCGGACCATAAGCAACATTTTCATAAATAGACATAGGGAAAACAGATGGTTTTTGGAAAACCATCCCTACCCTTTTCCTCAAGGCAACTACATTTACATCTTTGTCGTAGATAGGTTTTCCATCCAGATAAATCTGGCCCTTAATAGCGGTTCCTTCGATTAATTCATTTAAGCGGTTAATAGTACGTAAAAAAGTGGATTTTCCACAGCCGGAAGGTCCTATCAGAGCTGTGACCCGATTTTCCTGAATATCCATATTTATATCGTACAAGGCCTGATATTTTTGGTAGAAAACTTTTACATCCTGTGCTTTAAGTTTAATTGCATTTGTCATGTGTTTCACCTCAATGAATGTGATAGTCGGCGCAGACTTAGATTCGCCAGATAGTTAATAATAATAACCAGTATGATAATTAAAAACGCTGTTCCAAAAGCTCTTTCCATAGAGATCCCTTCCATTGCCAGCATATAAAGGTGAACTGACATGGTGCGGGCCGGATCGCTCAGTAATATCGGCATACCGAGTGAACTGCCGGCGGTTAAGATAACTGCTGCGGTTTCTCCTACCGCCCGTCCCGTCGCCA
>DHSK01000168.1:10486-11074 GCA_002408445.1 Syntrophomonas sp. UBA5288 | reverse complement strand
GATTCCTGTGATGTCCTTATGATAGTCGGCAGAACCATGATAGCCAAAGTCATTCCGCCGGACAGGATAGACCAGCCCAGGTTAAGAAAAATAACAAAAAAGACAAATCCAAACAGTCCAAAAATTATGGACGGAATACCGGCCAGGGTCTCAGAGGTCAAATTAACCAAATAGGCAAACCGGCTCTGATGTTCAGCATATTCCTCCAAGTAGATAGCCGTTCCCACCCCCAGCGGTACAGCCATAACCAGCGCAACCAAAGTAAGATACAGGGTACCGACAATAGTGGTAGAGATTCCTCCTTCTTTCCCGGCCCGGCTGGGAGCCTGAAATATGAAATCCCAACTGATCGCTGATACTCCTTTTACCGCCACATAACCTATGATTGCAATTAATATGCCTACTATCAGCAAAGCCGATAACCAGAATAGTATGTTTAGTATTCGCTCTTTGGTGTTAGCCGCGCCCATTCAACTTACCTGCCTTTACTGCCAGATTTACTACTAAATTCAATGCAACAATGAAAATGAACAAAATCATTCCTATGGCAAATAGTGCGGTCTGGTGATCACCGCTGGCATAACCCAT
>DHSK01000168.1:7630-10254 GCA_002408445.1 Syntrophomonas sp. UBA5288 | reverse complement strand
CCTATAGCCCTGCCCATGCCCAGGATAATGGAAGTTATTATACCCGAGCGGGCCGCCGGAATTATTACTCTGCCGATAGTCTGATAATGGGTTGCCCCGAGAGCCAGAGAGCCTTCTTTATATTCTTGGGGTACCGCCGCAATAGAATCGCGGGAAATACTAATAATAGTTGGCAGTATCATAATACCGAGCACTATGGCTCCCGCCAGTACACTCAGTCCATTTCCCCCCAGAAAATTTCTGATAAATGGCACTATAACAATCAATCCAAAAAAGCCGTAAACTACTGAAGGTATTCCCGCCAGCAATTCCACCATATTCCGGATTATTCCGGCTACCTGGGGGGGAGCAATTTCAGCCAGAAAAACTGCGGCAATGATCCCCACCGGTACCGCCCACAAAAGAGCCGCGAACGTTACGCCCAAAGAACCAAAAGCCATGGGAAGAATACCGAACACATCTTTGGTAGGATTCCATTCCATCTTGAAAAGAAAATCGCCTAAACCAATATCAAAAATTAACGGGAGACCTCGAACAAATATGAATAAGGTGATAAGTATAATAGCCAGAATAGATATACCAGCACAAAGCGCTAAAATCTTTTCTATCAGAGCTTCCTTGTTAATTTTGGCACTTCCATTTTTTATTATGCCTCTATCTGAACTATTGCTGGATATTGACAGCGGCGATGAATTGGGAATTTGTGTAGTAATTTGTTTGTTCATTTTTAATATCACCAGCCCATTTTATAATCTTCCCTACCCGGCCTGCTTGCTCTGCCAGAGGAATATTGTTGTTCCTAATCTTTCAATTATGACCATATCATTATTGTGTTAAGTAAGTGGGGGGTATTATCTTAAGAATTTGTTCTGAAAACGTAAAATTATTGTAAAAAATAACCCACGGCCATTATGGATATGCTCCCCCTTTCCGGTACAGGTTTTATTATTTAACCTGTCTGCTGGAACGGGTGCAGTCATAAACAGCACGGGGTTAATGAAAGTTATGAAAAGCTCCTATCATTGTAGTACCAATCCCTGATTAATGTATGCCATAATGAAAAGAATTATCATTACAAAACCTAAAAACACCACAACGATATTTGTCAATTGATCTTTCATATTAATTGGCCTCACTTATTTGATTTATATACTTACTCTACAAAAAAGTTGTAAAGACAGATCAACAATATAAGTATGCTTTTATAAATTTACTGTAAATAATGAGTAAAGTTGATTGATTAGGAGTGGTAATTAAATCAGCTGGCCAATAATTTTCAAATTCCTTACCTGAACTTAAGCTTCAATAAATAGAAACTTAAACTTAACGCGTTAGAATATCAGCGAAAGGAGGTGAAAATAATGAAATATGAAGCTGATATGCATATCCACACTACGGCCAGCGGTCATGGCTATAGCACCGTAAAGGAAATAGTGGATTGTGCGGCTCAAAAGGAATTAAAGTTGGTTGCCATAACTGACCACGGTCTTAATATGCCGGGTGCCCCCCACTTATATCATTTTACCAATATGATACAATTCCCCCGGGTAATTAACGATGTGGAAATATTACGGGGAGTAGAGGCAAATATTTTAGACCAGCAGGGAAATATCGATATGCCTAAAGAAGTCTTACCTTATCTGGATATCGTTCTGGCCGGTTTTCATGATAATACCGGGTATGAGGGTACAACGATTGAGGAAAATACTAATGCCATGATTGCAGCAATTAAAAACCCTTATGTTCATATTATCAGCCATCCTGGAAATCCCAAGTATCCGGTTGAGGTTGAGAAGGTAGTCGAAGCAGCTAGGGATTACAACAAAGTTATCGAACTAAATAACCAATCCTATATTGCACGTCCCAATAGTTTCCCGCATTGCAGACAGTTTGCCCGCTTAGCCAGGAAGCATAATGTACTGGTAGCTATCAACAGTGATTCTCACATTTGTTATAATGTGGGGAACAATGATAAAGCCCTTACCATGGCACTTCAGGCCGGAATTAGCAAGAATCAGATTCTAAATTTTTCAGTTAATAGAATCCATGAATTCTTATATTGGCATAAAGAAAACGCTCAGTATTTAAAGAATGCCTAGCCACTAATTATAGATTCAGTATTATGCAGTTCCGCCAGCCCCTAAAGAGAGGCAGGCGGTTTTCGTTTTCTGTAATTCCTTAATCGAAAAGCACAGATTCTATCTTCCTCTCCTGCTCCACACTCGCAAGCTTATGACCATGCCACATATTTGATAGCGTGACCGGTATTACCCCAAAGATTGGTCAGCACCTGCGTGCGCTATTACATCTGCGTTCCGTTAATCACCAGATAAGCAAATAATGTCTCTAAGCGCATTCTCTGCTGCCTTATATTGATTTTATAGATCAGCTTGTTTTATATTATCTCTGTTACCGGTTCGCTGATCCGGCCGGCATAGATTGCTTCAGCAGCAAAGAAACCCGCTACCATTAATGGCACGGGTTCCTGAGAGGGATAGGATTATGAAGATGTTGGAAGTATTTGCGAAACTCTATTTGACCGTAAAGGCACCTTCATCAACGATTATCTTCTGACCTTCTTCACTTAATACAAAGTCAATGAATTCTTTGGCAATGCCTTTAGG